>JAJYHY010000381.1:7183-7510 GCA_021784555.1 bacterium | reverse complement strand
AGGTAAAGCTGCTGGCAAGGGCCGAAGGCTGCGGAATACTGGTCGCATTGCCGTCCAGGTCATAAGCCGGCGCCGCCCAGGCCGTGCCCGAATTGGTCGTAATACCCGAAATCTCATTGGCCTTGCTGTTCGAGCGGTTCTGGTCCAGGGTGGTCGTGCCATTGACCAGGGTCTTGTAACCAGTGGTCGTGCCGTGCCAGTTGCCCGTCGGGTCGAAGTTGAAGTCCTCCTCCCAGGTGGGCGTGGTGGTCAGGCCGGTGCGGCCCGCGTTGAGCGTGCCCCGCTTGAGGCTGGAGAGCCGGTTCAGCCCGTCATAGGCGTAATACT
>JAJYHY010000381.1:0-7173 GCA_021784555.1 bacterium | reverse complement strand
GGCCGTCGGCCACCAGGTTGTCCCGCCACTGGCGGTTGCTGTCCCGGTCAAAGCCGTATTGGACCCGCTCCAAGGCGGTGCCGGTGCTGGTCTTGAGCCAGCGCTGATCGACCACCCGCCCGAAGCGGTCCAGGCCGGTGTATTGGTCGCCGGCGTCGCCATTGGCCTCGCCGCTCTGCTTGATGTAGGTCAGGGCCACTCCCGGCTGGGAGGAATAATTGGCCTCGACGATCTGGCTGACCCCCAGATAGGTGTAGCCGACCAGCACAGTCGAGCCCTGCTTGAGGGAAGACACCCGGCTCAAGAGGTCGTCAGTTTGCCCCGAAGTGCCATAATCGTAAGTGGTCGCCGTCCCGCCGGGATAGGTGATGGAGGTGGGCCGGATGGTGTTGGCGCTGCCGTTGGCGTAGGCATATTGCACCTTGGGGCTGGTGCTGGTGTTGACCGCCCCCGAATGCGATTGATACTCGGTGGCCAGTTGGGCGAAGGTGTTGTAGGCGAACTGGACGTCGTTGACGACGGTGCCCAGGCCGACAGTGGCGTTGTTGTAACTGGTGATGTTCTGGAGCATGCCGCGCACCTCGTAAGTCCGGCTCACGCGCAGGACGGAGCTGTCCACCCCGGTTGCCAGGGTGGTGATGCGGTCGTGGGCCAGGCGCCCCAACCCGTCGTATTCCAGGGTGTGGACATTGCCCAATTGATCGGTTTTCTGCTTGAGTTCGCCCAGCCGATTGTATTCGAGGGTGACGTGATTGGTGCCCGAGAGCGGGTTTTCCGAGTCGGTCGAGTCGGGATAGATGATGGCGTGGAGCAGGTCGTTGCTGGCCAGGTCGGAGCCGGTGGTATCGACTCCATAGACGTATTTGGTGACCTGGTCGCCGGTGACGCTGTTCTTGGCGGTCAGGTGCTGGAGGCGCCCGTCGGCGTTGTAGGTGAAGTCGGTCTCCCGGTTCTGGTCGGGGTTGTTGCCGCCCGAGACGTAATTGTCCAGTTGCTGGGTCAGGCGCCCGGCGTCGTCGAAGCTGAGCTGGGTGACGATGGCCTTGGGGTCGGTGAACTGGTAGGCCTCGCCCCGGCTGTTGAAGTCGGTGGCGCTGACCAGGACGGTGTCGGAGCGGGCGGGGGCGGTCGCCGGTCTTGTGAAGGTGCTGGCGCCGTTGGTGCCGTAGTTGGCTTCGTTGTGGGGCCGGCCCAAGGCATCGGGCCAGAAGGCCTGGTAATAGACGCGGGCGGTGGGGGAGGTGCTCGGGTTGCCGAGCGCACCGGCGCCGGTGGCGTCATGCATGCGCTGGCGGGTCACCAGCTGAATCAGGTTGCTGGCGTCGTCGTAGGTTGATTCGACCTGCCGGAAGACCGTGTCATTGGTTACGCTGATGGGATAGGTGTTACGGGCCGCAGTGCCGTCGTAGAAAGTGCCGTTCTTGTGCCGAATTGGGATCATAGTTCCGAGCACGTTTACGATCTCAGGACGGCCAGAGTGCCGTCAAGCGCCGCCTCCGCTTTTCTTTGATCCCGCTCAAGGGAGTCGAGCCGTGAGCGCCGTTGGCAGCGCCGTCCAAAAAATGGCTCGACATCGCGGCTGGTCTGGGGCAGCAAGGCGGATGCAACGAGTGCCCCAGCGATTCCTCAGCGGTCTGAAGGAGTTGGGCGAACATCTGCTTTTGCTCAAAGGGTTCGGCTGCCCGTTTTGTGGGGCGTCCGAGACGTTGAACTGCCACAGCAAGCTCTACGGCAACGACCCGGACGGCAGCGAGGATGGGCGTATGGAGCGTGGCCAGCGAGTCTGGTGCTCCAACCGGGGCCGGCGCGGGGGCTGCGGGCGAAGCTTCCCCATCTTCCTGGCCGGCGTGCTGCCCCGGCCCGGCACACGGTGAACGCGGCCTGGCTGTGGAAATTGCTCCAGCGCCTGCTCCAGGGCGGCTCGGTCAAGGCGGCGGTCGAGGGGCTGGGTCTGCCCCTGGCGCTGGAGAGCGTTTACCATCTGCTGCGCCGTTTGCGAGAGCGCCTGACGGGGCTGCGGGCGGCGTTGAGCCAGGAGCAAAACGCGCCAGCCAGTTCCCAAGCCGATCCCTTGCTCCAGAGCGTCGAGCATTTGCGCCAACTCTTTCCTAAGAGCGATTGTCCCTGTTCGGAGTTCCAACTTCACTTTCAACGCCTGCTCCTGGAGTAGGTTAGCCCCGGCTATTGTTCCGGTCCAAAGGCGGCTGGAGCGCGACCGGCATCTCCGCCGGCCCCGGCCTATTGCGTGACGATCTCGGAGGCGGCTCGGGGGGGCGCAGGGGTGCTGGCCGCGCGCCTGAATCGCGGCCCTGAGCCGCCGCCGCGGGCTCAAACCGCTCCCGCAACCCGCCCGGCCACCGCCGAATTGCCGCCCCCGTTTCCGACCGCCCGGATTTTTGCAACCGGCGGCAACACGACAAGGCGATGCACCCCCGCGCCCGCTCCGCCGTAGCCTTTCCAGCGTCAGAGAAAAACGCCGCCTTTCCGGACCTCCCGCGCGGGAGGCCGAGGGCGGCCAACCAAAAGAACCGAAGATAAAATGATGAAGAATCCGACTCCGTATCTGAAGATGCGCGTCCTGGGCGCCATCGACATGGCCGAGGGCAGCACCCTCCAGGCCCGCATCCAGGCCGTCAGCCAAATGCCCTTCACGGACGAGCAGGGCCAGGCCCGCCACTTCACCTGGCGCACCATCCAGACCTGGTACTCCCGCTACCAAAAGCACGGCGTTACCGTCATGGAGAACAAGCCCCGCTCCGACAAGGGCAAGACCCGCAAGGTCTCCCCCGAAATCGTCCAGGAGGCCATCGACGCCATTCTGCCCAAAACCCACGGTGTGCCCAAACGCGCCGTTCTCTATCGCCTCTGCATCGAGCAGGGCCTGCTCACCCGCGCCCAGGTGGCGCCCAACACCTTCACCCGTATCGTCAAGCAGTTCGACATGCTCAAGCCTCAGGCCGAGTCCGACAACAAGCAGCGCCTGGCCTTCGCCAAGGCCCATGCCAATGACATGTGGCAGGCCGACACCCTCTACGGCCCTTACGTCCAGATCGAGGGCACCCCAGTCCAGACCCGCCTCATCGCCCTCCTGGACGACGCCAGCCGCGTCTGCTGCCACGGCCAGTTCTTCCGCGCCGAGAATGTCGATACCCTCATCGAGGCCCTGCGCGCGGCCTTCTACAAACGTGGCGTCCCCGCTTGCCTCTACGTCGATAACGGGTCCATCTACACCTCCAAGGAGATCATTCAAATCTGCGCCCGCGTCGGCTGCCTCCTGGCCCACACCCCCGTCCGGGACGGAGCCGCCAAAGGCAAGGTCGAGCGGTTCTTTCGAGGCGTCCGCGAGCAGTTCCTGGTGCGCCCGCTCGACCTCTCCTCTTTAGACTCGCTCAATCGCCAGTTCACCCAATGGGTCGAGGAACAATACAACGCCCAACTCCATTCCGTGCTGGGCATGAGCCCCTTGGACCGCTTCGCCCTGGACCGCAACCGCGTTCGCTTTCTGCCCCCCAATGAGGCCAATGACGAGCTGTTCTTTGTCGAGGAGCAGCGCCATGTCCGCGCCGACAATACCTTCTCCTTCCACGCCATCCGCTTCGAAGCCCCGCGCCACCTGCCCGAACGCGCTGTCCAGGTCCGCTTCCAGCGCAAGAACCCCGCCTCGCGCGTCATCGTCTATTACAAAGGCCAGCGCATGGGGGAGGCCCGCCCGCTCAATGCGCTGGCCAACGACCGCCCGCCCAGGCCGCCCAAACCCAACCCCGGCGACGCCCCCGGCGCCGTCCAACTCGTACCCGCGGGCCCCGCCCCAACTCCGGCGCCGACCGCCGCCGCGGCCACTCCGCCCACCCATCCACCTCTCCACTAATCCAACCCTCCATCCTCTGCTTATGATCCGTTCCTACTTCGGCCTCCAGCGCCACCCCTTCGACACCGAAAACCTCTCGTTGCTGGAGCACCAGCAACAAGTCCTGGACATCCTCCGTGTCCACGCTCAGCAGGGCGGCCTTTGCCTGGTTCTGGGCGAGCCGGGCACCGGCAAGTCCGTCCTCAAACAAGCATTGGTCAACCACGACCCAAAACGCATGATGACCCCGGTCGTTAACCGCACCCTCCACACCTATCACAACACCCTGCGCATCCTCTGCGAGGCCTTCCAAATTGAGTTCGAAGGCCGCGACCACCATTGCGAACGGCTCCTGGTCCAGGAAGCCTTCCGCCTGCACCGCACCGGCAAAATGCTGGTGCCCATCATCGACGACGCTCACCTCATGCAGAGCGATTGCCTGCGCAAACTGCGCCTGCTCTTCGAGGACTTCCCCCACTCCCACAACCTGGTCCTCATCGGCCAACCCCCTCTGCTCCAATCCCTGTCCCTCTCGGTCAATGAGGAAATCCGCTCCCGCGTGACCTATTCGGTCATCCTCCCCCGGCTGGGGCCCGAGGCCGCCCACCAGTTCATCCTCGCCCAGTTGGACCACGCCGGCCTGGGCCACAACACCTTCACCCCCGACGCCCTGGCGTTAATCGTCCGCTCCGGCGAGGGCCTGCTGCGCCGCACCCGCAACCTGTGCCTGGCCTCCCTCATCGAGGCCGTGCGCGACCAGGTCCGCACCGTCGATCTCAAGCAAGTCAATCACGTCCTCATTCAACCCCACTGGCGCCATGACGCCGACCAACCCCTCACCTAAATGCAGAGTGCAAAATGCAAAGCGCAAAATGAAACCCACACCCCACCTGGCCCCTGAGGTCCGCAACGCACGCTGGACCCGCCAGCAGATCCGCGCCGCCCGCATGGCCCCGCTGGCCCCCTTGCTCCAGAAACGGGGCCTCCCACTCATCGAACTGTCCGCCGGCAACTTCGAGCTGGCCGCCTACAAAGGCCTTCTGCTCAAAGACAGTTACTGGCGCTGGCCCCAGCGAAACCTCGCCGGCAACGCCATCGACTTCTTCGTCCAGGTCCTGGGCCTGTCCTTCAACGACGCCATGCGTCAAATCATGGCGCCTTAGAAAGAAGAACAACCAATGGCATCGTAGCCGTACGACCGTATCCTGGCCTTAGCGCTCGGAACCCCAAGGCTACGATGTCAGCTCGGCCCAACTCGCCGCGCACCGGACATAAGCGCCCGCTACGATGTCATTGCGGCAACTCCCCCCGCCTGCACAGCCATCTCCAATCGCAGCCCGTCCCGTCACAACACTACGACGCGAGTGCGGCAATCCGGCCGCAAAACACGATGCCAGTTCGGCAACTTGGCAAGAATGCTACGGTGGCAGTTCGACAAGAAGTACGATGTTAAAAAAGTCGGTAACACCAAACCACGACAACTGCAATCATTGGGTTGTAGCCAGCGTGGAGTGCGTCGGCAAAAAGGCCTATTGCCCGGCCCTTAATTGTGGAACGTCAGTGTCCGAAGACCAATGCAGAGCCAGTCGGCCAGGTGTGTCGTTGAGGTGCCTCGATAGCAACCCGAACGAGACCAGGACAGCCACGCCCCCCCGATGGCTGGGGTAAAACCAGCGATCCTCCCGAGTGCTCACTAAACAGGAACGGGCACGCCCATGCGAGGACCTGCGCGGCCCCAGCAACCAAGAAGCTCATCGTGGCGCGTGCAATGTTCAGCTCCCGCTGTTGACTGTGCTGTCGCGGCATAAGTACGGATGCGGTTCAAATTTTGCGGGGAGCGAAAATACCATCGCCCCATTCTGCCCAGAACGGCGACCCATGGCTTTCAATCTTGCGAGGCGCGCCGCAAGCTGCTTTTCGGCTCGGCTTCAGTGAAAAACCCCGGTCAACCTCCTGGCCGTCCTGATCGGCCGGCGCAACGAACCCTGGGCCAGGGTCCCGGCAGAACCGTGCCGAGCCCGGCACCGATCTCGTCCCAATTGGCTTCCGGATTTCGGGTCGACTCCGGTGAAAAATCCGGTGGGCCTTTGGCCGTTCCCGGTGGGAGAACTCAGCCCGCAACCCGGGAACGACCGCCTGCCGGTGGGCAGACCGGCGGCCTTGACTCCCAGGGCCAAGCGCTATCCAGACCCCAGGCCAGGCAGTTCCAAATCGGCTCGTGGACGGAGTCCGCATTCGTGCTGGCCACGGTGCCGCGTCGGTCCCCGTACACTTCTGCAAGTTAGCGTCTGCCTCATTCAACTGGGTGCGGGGAGTTCCTCTTCAGAACGATTAGAGTATTGTGGGATTCTTCTCCAGCAACCAACTTCTGAGGGCGTTTGGCCTTGCTATAGCAGATCCGGAGCTCATCCCCCCTCAGGCGATAAATCCCGTAGAACTCCTGTCCAGTGCCTTTTTCGTCCAGGGTCTCCATCACCCGCAGATCGATCTCTTTGAGCCGGTGACCAGGATACAAATTATAGGTGAATCGAAAGTCGAAACCCTGAAGATCAGCGGTATAATGCATCGCATGGCCGACAAAAACGATTTTGGCATGAAACAACCTGGCCATCTTTTCGTCTGGAAGCTTCGTGCCATTAATTTCCTGGTATACCACGTCCCAAGTGCCCTGGAGGCTGCGGATGTCCGAGTTTACCAGGCTGTTGTCGGTTCTGCACCCCGTCGCGGCCATGCCTAATCCTAGGCACAGCAGCACCGTTTGGATCTCCGCTCTCACTCGACAGTTGACTTCACTGGTTTTTGGCGGAAAACGCTAGGTTGCGGTGTTGGAGGTTTTTTGCCATCCTTCCAACAGCTTGCAGGTATCTTCGAGTAGTCGTCGTAGAACTTACCTGCGTTTGGCCCGTTCGGACAGAACCACCTTGGGCCTTTCTTTGGTCCCTTGCCCAGCTTACACATGGTGATACAAACGGCCACTGTAGCGTTACAGGCAGCGCATTCAGGACTTAGCTCGACAATCCACGACAACCACGAACAATCATTGTCGTAGTAACATTTGTCGTGTTCAGCGCAGCAACGCAAAATACAGTCCTTTTGGTTCGGACATAGTTTTATCGCCTTATCGCCCGGCGGATCGCAACCGGGATTGTCCAAACCCATTGGATCTGTCAGCACGACCGGATTGTCGTGAACGAAGGCATGCAGGCTCATGCCGCCTTCGTAACCAATTGGATCTCGACTGAGCCACGTTCCCAGTTTCTGATGCAAGTACCGGTTTCGTACCTGGTAAAGTCCGGTTTCCGAGTCCCATCGGTAATCGTCGTAGA
>JAJYHY010000380.1 GCA_021784555.1 bacterium | reverse complement strand
TATTCACCCTGGCCGATGTAGCAACCGGGGTGTTGCGAAGCGACTTGGGGGGCAAAAACTGCTGCTGAAAAACCTACCAGTCCTATGAAGAATCAAATGTTGAGATGTGACCCCACTGAGGATTGACTTCCCGCCAACGCTCGCGTTAGGCTGGGGCAATGGCAGATGCAAGCAAACAGAAGCGGCGGCCTAAGGCAGTGATTTTGGGTCTAGGTCTTGATTCCGATGGCCACAAAAGGTTGACAACCGGCCAGAATTTCCTGCTCGTCGGGGGCTCCGAAGAGACCCACAACGTCATGACCGAGAAGGTCATCAAGATCAATGAAAAACTCGCCGGGAAGGGCAAACAACTCGAACAGTTGAGCCGGGAGGAATTCGACGACCTCGCCCGCTCCGTGGGGCTGCGGCACCCCGCACCGGAATAGGCAATGGTTGTCTTTGATATGGGTGCCAGCGTGAACACGGCAATTTTGAGATCCCTCTTGTCTCTGTTCCTGTATCTGGCTGGATGCGTTTGCATCGGCGCACCCACGGAGGGGACGGCCCTTCCGTTTGGTGATAGCGTTGAGCTTCGCGGCAACCTCGACAATTCCCGTCTTGAATTCGAGCGGACGGGCGAAGGCCGCGTTGCCTTTTTGGGCGGCTCCATCACGGAGAGGAACGGTTACCGCCCGTTGGTCTGCGAGCTGTTGCGCAGGCGGTTTCCGCACACGAGATTCACCTTCATCAACGCCGGCATCGCCTCGACGACATCCATAACCGGGGCCTTTCGGCTTCAACATGATGTGCTCTCCGCCGGCCCAATCGACCTCCTCTTGGTGGAATTCGCCGTGAATGACGATCAAGACGGTCATTACAGCCGCACGGAATGCATCCGGGGCATGGAAGGAATCATCCGTCACGCCCGGCTCGCCAACCCGAACATGGACATCGTGATGATTTACTTCGTCAACCCCGGCATGCTCCTGGCCTGCCAGGAGGGCAAGACTCCTCTTACCATCGAGGCGCATGGCGCTGTGGCGCGCCATTACGGCATTCCGACCATTAACGTAGCTCGTGAACTGGCCTCGGAGATAGGTGCCGGAACGATGACGTGGAAGAAATACGGCGGCGTTCATCCGGCCCCGCCAGGCAATGCGCTCTGCGCCCGCATGGTTGACGAGCTATTCCGCCGCGCCTGGATTCCCCCGCTGAACCCGGGGGAGAAACCGGCGCCGCACGCCGTGCCGGCCAGACCCCTTGACCGATTCAGCTACTTCGCGGGCCGCTTTGTCAGCCCCAATCAGGCGAAGGTGATAAGTGGCTGGACATTCGGTGTGCCGGACTGGAAGGCCATCCCCGGGGCCAAGCGCGACCGGTTCAACATGGTGCGGATGCTTTGCGCCACCGACCCAGGCGCCCAAGCCACGTTCAGCTTTTCGGGTACGGCCGTGGGCGCTTACATCCTGGCCGGCCCGGACGCCGGCATTGCCGAAGGGAGCATCGATGGAGGCCCTTTCAAAACGGTGAACCTATACCATTTTTACAGCAAGGACCTCCAGTATCCTTGCACCGTCATGCTGGGGGACGAGTTGAAACCAGGCCGGCACACGCTGACCCTGCGCCTATCCGCCCAAACCCGTAGCGCCGGCCACGCCATGCGCATCATGGAATTTGGGGTGAACTGAGCCAAAAGTTGAAAATCCCGCCAGATGGCTTAGCGCGTGGATCTGTCCACGGAGGCCAAGTGGCAGCCGTCTTCACGGCATCAGGGCAGGGCCAATGTCGTTTTTTGCGACGCCCATGTTGAATCGGTGACGCTGAGGTCACTCTTCGAGGACGCCAGCGACAGGGCATTGAGCCGATGGAATCGCGACCATCGACCGCACCGACGCGATCTCACGCCTTGAAAGGGGCGGTCGTCAAGCCGACGGGGACGGTGGTGGTTGGCGCGGGGGAACGGCTATCTCGGGACGGCTACACCACGAACGGCGCGCCCGCGGCCGGCATCGGCACCCCGCCAGCAGCGAAAAGGCTCGCCGTCGGACGAAAAATGGGGCAAGACACTGGCGGCAATGGAACTGGAAATGATGGATAGAGGCGGGCGCGTGCTGCCCGTGCTGGACTTATTCGCGCGGTGTGCTGATGCGGTCCGCGCAGGGAAGTTGATCCGCCGGGAAAACAGGCAGGATAAGGAATTCCATTTTCAAAACTGGTTTAAGGACCGACTCGCCGAGACGGGAATGCACTTCGAAGCTGGCGGACGCAATTCTTATCCCGACTTCCGCATGGTCGAGCTGCCGGTTGGATTTGAGGTCAAGGGGTTGGCCTATCCGGGAAGGGAGGCCAACTATGACTGCAACAGCCAGGTGCCATCGGGGAGTCACAACGGCCGGACGATCTATTATGTGTTCGGACGGTATCCGGCGGAGCCCGACGGGGAGACCTTCCCCGTATTGGACCTCGTTGTGTGTCACGGGGACTTCCTGAATGCTGACCACGCATACGTTCACAAGAACAGAAGCGTGAGGGCATTCGGGAGCTACGGCGACATCCTGATTCGTGACCGGAAGATGTGCGTGGCACCGACCCCTTTTGGAATCACGGGCGGATCGGCCCACAACCAGACTCTGATCGTGCCTTCGGGCAGCCCGGTCGATGCGCGTTTTTTTGACGTTGGGCGGTTAGTCCGGCGGGAGACAGACAAAGTGGTTGTTGGATATTCTTTCGATCTCAAAACCAACGTCCTTACTCCGCAGTTGGTCGCCAACCCGTCTGCCGGGAAGGAACACGTCTTTAAGGCGTATCGCCTGAGAGGGGCGAACGACGACGCCGTCCAGATGAGGCCTGTCGCCGCAGCCGTTGGAAGCGAAAGCGAGGATGAACTCCAGAATGACTAACAGCGTGGGCCCTGAGCCTTTTTCTGGTACTCACCGGCGGCTAATTGAGTTGGATACGTTCCCGTTTGAGTTCGTCTCGAGGCTGGCGGAGATGGAGAGTTGGCGCAAGGAGGTCTATCGACCGGTCTATCACATTCATAAATGGTGGGCGAAGCGCTTGGGATCCGTGTTCCGTGCGGTCTTGCTCGGGTCTATGCTGTCCGAAGACCAGAGCCTGGAGGAAGAATTCTACAAATTGCATAATTTCCTAGGGCTGTCGGTCTTCGATCCATTCATGGGCAGCGGGACGACGATTGGCGAGGCGCACAAGCTGGGGTTCACGGCGCTGGGACGCGATATCAACCCGGTAGCCTGTGAATCCGTGAGGGTGGCCCTCGGCCCGCTGGACCGAGACGCGCTGCTGCGCGCTTTCGGACAACTCTCCGCTGGGATAGGCGAGCGCATCCGGCGTCTGTATCAGACGACTGACGGCAACGGTCACGCAGCCGACGCCCTCTATTTCTTCTGGGTCAAAACGGTCGCATGCCCCTCGTGTTCGGCTGGCGTGGATCTCTTTTCGTCTTATGTTTTTGCGCGTAACGCTTGCCAACGGAGAAAGCCCGACGTGCAGGTGTACTGTCCGGGCTGTGCAGCCGTGTTTCGGGCAAGCGTACACGATCCTCACGCGCGGTGTCCAGGTTGCCGTCTGGCTTTTGACCCCCGCCTGGGGCCGGCGGTTGGCGCAACCGCCACGTGCCGATCTTGTGGTCATGTCTTCCCCATCGCCAAGACGGTCAAGGCCGGGGGGAGTCCTCCCTCTCATCGCATGTTCGCGAAGCTCGTGCTGACAGCTTCCGAGGACAAGGTCTATCTGCGCATTTCCGAGCGGGACAGGCAGGCGTATCGCCAATGCTCGGAGCAACTAGCTCATAGCGGCTTTGTGCTCCCGACACTCGAGCTGGAGAATGGACACAACACCCGGCAGGTTATGAACTACGCGTACAGGTCATGGCGCCAATTCTTTAACGACCGGCAGTTGCTGGCTCTGGGTTGGCTGCGTGAAGCTATTCTCACCCTGTCGGACGCGGCGGTCCGCGACGCGCTCTTGAACGTGTTTTCCGGCGTTTTGGAGTTCAACAATATGTTCGCCTCGTACAAAGGTGAGGGCACGGGCGCCGTCCGGCACATGTTCTCCCACCACATCCTCAAGCCTGAACGTGTGCCGATTGAGGGCAACGTATGGGGCACATCAAAGAGTTCCGGGTCGTTCTCAACCTTGTTCAGATCTCGGCTCCTGCGGGCGATCGACTACCGGTTGGCCCCGTTTGAAATAGCCAACCCGAATGGCAGCCGCCCCGCGGCCGGGAAGCGAGTCTTCGGAACCAGCCCTCCATTCACCGGGCGGGTCAGGACGGAGTGGCCGCCGAACAAGCTGGAGGGACGCGCGATTTACCTGTCTTGCGGTAACTCGGCGGTCACAGGTCTCGCGGAAGGGAGCGTGGACCTTGTACTCACCGATCCTCCTTTCTTCGACAACGTGCATTACTCGGAATTGGCGGACTTCTTCTTTGCCTGGCAGCGATTAACACCCTCGCCCTTTGCGGGTGAGCGGCAATCAACACGCCATGCGGCAGAGGTTCAGGACGCTGCTCCGGCTGCTTTTGCCACGAAGTTACGAGCCGTTTTTCAGGAGTGCCATAGGGTTCTCAGGGAAGATGGTCTGCTCGTATTCACCTATCACCATTCGCGCGCTGAAGGTTGGACGTCCCTGGCCGAGGCTGTGCTGGGAGCGAGTTTTACAATTGTGAAGGCGCACCCGCTCAAAGCCGAGATGTCAGTGGCGGCCCCCAAGTCCCAAGCCAAAGAGCCCATACAGCTTGATGTGGTCCTCGTTTGCCGCAAAAGGGCCACAGGCAGTCGCGCAAGGGCCGAGGCCGACTCGGCGTTCAGGCAAGCTGCCCAGCGTGCTGAGACTAAGGCCCGACGTTTGACCAACTCCGGCCTTACTCTCTCGATCAATGACCGGCGTATCATTTTGATCAGCGAGTTCCTGGTGGCCGCTTGCGCCGGGCGATCGGCTCAGGACCTGTCGGGCTTGCTTTCCTCGACCCTCGCGGACCTGGACCTGGCGGCGGGCCGATTGGTCAGCGCCGAGACCCTGACCACGACAAAGAGCGAATCTGAGGCAGACCAGCAACTCGCTCTCTTCGAGCAAAGGCCGACGGGTGGGGGCGGACCGACCCTCCCAAGTTAGACGCGCTTTTTATTCTCGCCGCAATTTCAGTCCGATCCAATCGAAGGCAAAGCGAACAGGTAAGATAGGTCCCATCTAGCCTGTAGAAATTCAGCCAGAATCTTGGACGCAAATACCCCCACTTTTTGGCTCCGAAAAAGGCTTGTCGAAGTTCTGTTTGCGGGTTTGACGAAGGGTTGGCGGAACGGTTTGTTCAAGCATCGAGAGCATTTGCGCATGCGAGCACTGGTGCAGAGCGCGATCAATGACAGCCGGAGAGTGGTCGCCACAAAGCAAAGGGATGACATAGATTAATCGGTTGAGTTCGGCGTGGGGATTTCGCTGAATGATCGTCTTAAATTTTCCGAACAGAGATTCGACCGGGTCGCTGCTGACCGGAAGCGAGCCCTCCCCCAGGGCACGAAACATGTTGATGTGTCTTTGGAGCCAAGACGCCAAACCCTTGCGCACCAACGAACGAGCGGGAAGTTTGGCCAACAGGTCCTGGGCGGCCTCATAGGTGGCCTCGTTTAATCCTTTGGTTTTGAGGAGCTCTAAAAAGAGTTCTGCCACGGCACAAGCATGGCAGAAGCGGGCCAGGAAAGGACGGAGTCTGGCGAGGCCGGAAAAAGCCTTGCGGGCCTGCCGCGTCTGCGCGGCAGAATCGTCTTGGCCTTTTCGGTCGATGAACGCCAGCAGTTTGTGTGGGACCACTGAGCGAGCGCGGTGATGCCTTGGAATCGACCCTTGGCGCGAAGCTTTGGGGGGATTAACCAAGCCAGGTTGGTTTGCCGAAGGAGCGCGGCCCCCGTCGAGACGATTTTAAGGAAGGCGGCGAAAGACTTTTTTCCGGCATATTGGGCCTTGAGGAGGTTGGCGGTATAATGGCCGACATCCTCAACACTGAAGATATTCTGTCCGGGATGACGCCCGCTAAAGAGCTCGACTCCCTTTCGAAGATCCGCGCCACCATCCTTGAGGACCGCCACCGGACAACCGGCGGTTTGGAACACGCGCGCTAAGGTCTCCGAGACCCGTTGCCCATTCCAGGCGTGGGCAATCTCCAAGCCAATGCATTCACCGTCCTTAAGACCGATCGCCTTCTGCTTCTGGTGGAGGGTTCGAAGGGAAATCGGCAATACCACCAGGGCTTTTCGAGTGCCGATGTCAATCGGGCAGTCCAGGATAGCCACCCAGGGTTCACTGCGCACCGACACCTGCCGGAAGAGGGCGATGCCCACGCGTAGCGTCCAGTGAATGACCGAAGTAAAATGCGGAATTCGCAGGGGCAATGGCAATCGCAGCAACGGTTGGAAAATCGCCAGCAGGCGCGGCACGCACCGGAAGGGGGTAATGCCGCACAGGATAATGATCACACACAAACTGCGGTGGGCAATGAGCGGACTCGCTTTGGCCGGGAGGTTGCGGCCCTGGTTCTGCCCCCCGGAGCACTGGGCGGCGTTTTGCTCTGGGTGAGGAGCGACAGGTTCCTGATCCGAAGGTGGCGGGGCGTCCCGGGGAGGTTTGCTTTTGCGGCGTCTGGCGGCCTTGCGCAAGCTGCGGATTTTGGCCCCCCGTTCCTTGGCCTTGGCCTTCCACTTGTTCCGGGATGGCTCCAGCTTGGAAATCTTCATGGCAGTATTCACAGAAACTATGATAGCCTATATAGAGCCTGTCCCAAACTACTTGACGCACCACAAGCTGTTGAGGTTTTCGGCATCTCAGGAACACAATATGTTGTATATTCGTCAAGACCCTGGGACAGGCTCTATATAGGCTATCATATACCCAGAGGACCACACTATGGAAATACGAGCCATGCAAAAACGGGTGGAGCAGATTAAATCGGCGCTACAGAAAGTGGGGGAGATGAGGCCCGGTAGTCTCAGCAAGCAATTGACGGTCTGCGGCCGGCCCGGTTGCCGCTGTCAGGACCCGGAACATCCCCAAAAGCATGGGCCCTATTACCAGCTTAGCTATGTTCACAAGGGCAAAAGCACGACCCAGTTTATCCAGAAACAAATGGTGCCCATGGTCAGGCGCCAGTTGAAGAACTTCAAAACCTTTAAGGCCTTGACCACGGAGTGGACCGATCTTTGCCTCGCCATCGCCAAGGAAAAGCTCGCTTCGGATCGACAAAAACGGAAAGTGCTCTCAAGAAAATAGCACTCATTAACGGTTCCAAATCCTGGAACCTCGGAAACGAGCAAAAGGGGGCCGATTTCTACAGCCTAGCCGTGCTCTCCCAGCAAACGGTCCACCCGAATCCAGCCTGGCCGATGTTCTGCCGCCGCCAAATACGCGCTGTAACTGCTCCACGGATAGGACCACGCTTCTGCCAGGGTCTTAATGAGATCTGCCGGTCCACGTCGTCGAGGAAGATTTTCTGGCGGCGGTCGCCGCGGCTCATGAGGGGATACATCG
>JAJYHY010000379.1 GCA_021784555.1 bacterium | reverse complement strand
AAGAGGGGGTGATGGGATAGATAGCCATCACCTCGTTGAGCCGGAAGGCCACGTAGGCGGCGGCTTCATTGCCGTCCAAGGTTTTGAAATCGGGCGCGGCAAGGTCCGGTTTGGGGGCCGCGGAGGAGGATTCGGAGAGCTGAGGGCCAAGCTCCGTCGTTGGGGATTTGGTCAATGTCATAACTCAATAATCAGACTGATTTTTCGTATGGGGCCAAGAGAACAGTTTGAGCGCTCCGGTCGTAGTGATTAAGCGGGCATTTGAGGGGGGGTTGCAAGTTAAGATTGAAGGGCGTATTCAGCCTTGAAATCGTGGCTTTCCGGGTCGCGATGGAGCTGGAATCCGACCGCCTTGGCGACGTGCTGCATGCCATGGTTTTCGGCCAGGATATTGGCGGTGATGCGCTCGAGCTTCTCATCGCGCCCGATTTGGACCAGGCGCTTGAGAAACTCGGTGCCCAAACCCTGGCGCTGCCAGCGGTCGCTGATAACCAGGGCGAATTCGGCTTCATTGAGACCGCGGGCCTTGCTGAGCCGGCCCACGCCAATGATTTCGGCCTGGCCGGCATTGGGGTCCTTGCGTTCGGCGACCAGCGCAATCTCACGATCGTAGTCGTTGAAACATATCCGAGTGAGGCGTTCGTGCGCCACGCGCTGGTCCAACTTGAGTTGGGTAAAGTACCGGTAATAGACGCTTTCTTCGGAGAGCGTTTCATGGAACTTGACCAGCAGCGGCTCATCTTCAGGCCGAATCGGGCGGATGGTGACGGGTGTAGCATTCTTGAATTGCCACGACTCGACATACTGGGTCGGATAGGGGCGGATAGCAGGTTTGGGCAGCTTCTCTTCCGGCACTTCCCTGCCGTGGACAACGACGCGGGCATCCAGCGCCAGGAGCCGTTCCGGCGAAGCCAGCAGCGGATTGATGTCGATTTCCGCTATCCAGGGCTGCTCCACCACCAGTTGGCTGAAGCGGACCATCAATTCCTCCAAAGCCGCCATGTTGATCGAGGCGCGTCCGCGAACGCCTTTGAGGGCTTTGTAGATCTTTGTCTGCTCCATCATGCGGCGGGCCAAGGTTGCGTTGAGCGGCGGCAGGGCCAGCGACCGGTCCTTGAACACCTCCACCAGTTGACCACCGCTGCCGAACAGCAGCACCGGGCCGAACTGGGCATCGGGGCTGCTGCCAATGATCAGTTCGTAGCCGCTCAGGTCGATCATGGGCTGCACCGTGACCCCCAGGAAATGCTCCTTGCCGGCGCGTTGTTCAACCGCCGATTGAATCGCCTTCCAGGCCCGCTGAACGGCAGCGGCATTGCGGAGGTTGAGTTGCACGCCGCCAACGTCGGTTTTGTGGGTGATGGTCTCGGAATACAGCTTGAGCACCACCGGGTAACCGATTTCTCCGGCAAGCTTGACCGCCTTTTCTTCCGTCTCGGCGACGCGGGTATCGACGGTGGGAATGCCGTAGGTGTTCAGGAGCTGCTTGGATTCGAACTCGGTCAAAATCGTGCGGCCCTGCGCGCGGACTTTCTGAATAATGGCGTTGGCCTGCGCTCGAATCGCCGCATCGGCCTGCTGGTCCGCCAGCAGCACCGGCGTTTCATATAAGGACCGCAGGTTATAGCTGTAGCGGTACATGTAATAGAAGGCGCGGGCGGCGGTATCCGGGTATTTGTAAGTTGGGATGCCGGCGGCGTTCAGGACGTCTTCGCCCGGTTCCACTTCCTTGCCGCCCATCCAGCAGGCGAGCAGCGGCTTGCCGGGGATTTTGGCGTAAGGCTTGAGGGCGTCGGCGGTCCCAACCGGATCGGTCATAGCCTGCGGTGTAAGAATGACCAGCATCCCGTCGCTGCCCGAATCGGCGGCGGATAATTGAACCGCCTTGGCGTAGCGGTCCGGGCCGGCATCCCCGAGGATATCAATGGGGTTATTGTGGCTCCAGGCAGCCGGGAGCAGCTTGTTCAACTCGGTCATGACCTGCTCGGCAGGTTCCGCCAGTTGGCCCCCGCTGCTGATGAGCATGTCCGTGGCCAGCACACCCGGCCCGCCGGCATTGGTCAGGATGGTCAGGCGCGGTCCCCGCGGGCGGGGCTGTTTGGCTAGGAGGTCGGCCATGTGGAACAACTCAGCGATGGTTTCAACGCGCAAGACCCCCACCCGGCGGAAGGCGGCCTGCAAGACCTCATCGCTGCCGGTCAGCGAGCCGGTGTGAGAGGCGGCGGCCTTGGCGGCGGCGGCGGTGCGACCGACCTTGATGACGATGATCGGCTTGGTGAGCGCGACCTCGCGCGCCGCGGAAAGGAACGAGCGGGCATCGCCAATGGATTCCATGTAAATGACGATGCTCTTGGTGTGCGGGTCGTCCCCCAGATAATAGATCAAGTCGCCCCAATTCACGTCCAGCATGGAACCAATCGAAACGAAGGCGCTAAACCCGACGTTTTCCCTGAGGCTCCAGTCCAGGATAGCCGTGCAAAGCGCCCCGCTCTGGCTGATGAACCCAACCGTGCCCGGACGCGCGATGGTGGTGGCAAAAGTGGCGTTCAGACCGTTGTGCGGAACCATCACGCCCAGGCAGTTCGGACCGACGACGCGCATCTTGCCCTTCCGCGCCTCCGTCAAAACCTGTTGCTCCAGGCCGGCGCCGGCGGCGCCCGTCTCCTTGAAACCGGCTGAAATCACGATGGCCCCCGGCACGCCCACCGCAGCGCACTCCCGGATGATTCCCGGCACCGTGGCCGCCGGGGTCGTAATCACGGCCAGATCCACCTTTTCGGGGACGGCGGCTATGCTTGGATAGGCCTTTACGCAAAGGACACTCGAGCGTTTCGGGTTGACAGGGTACACGATCCCTTCAAAACCGCCGCGGCCCATGTTCTGGAAAACAGTGCGCCCGACGCTTCCCTTGTTCTCGGTCGCGCCGATGACCGCGACGACCTTGGGCGAAAAAATCGGGTCCAGCGGATGCCGCCGCACCTGGTGCAAAATGTCATGCTCATGCGCCGGTTCGAGCCGTTGAACGGGCGGTGTTTGGTTCATGCTGGTGGTCTGCATTATCTTGAAATCTAAACAATATTTCGCTCACTATGCCTGAGGTCAGGCTCAAGGGCTTCGCGAGCTTTGGCAAATGTTTAACATATTTTGCGCGAATTGCCTCGAGCATGGCAAAAACTGATTCGCCTCACGTCACGCCCCCGGGGCTCCCCGGCTTTGACCGGCCCTTGTAGCACAAGCGCCTCATCCGCGGTCGTGTCGCCGGCATCTCGCCCGTGGGTTTAACGGCCCTCCCGCCCGTTGGCTCGGCTGACCACCCGCTTGAAAGCCGGAATGGTAGGGTGTCACCCTATCGAATCAGGGGCCTCGCCTCGCTAGAATATGCGCGTTGTTTCATGAAGAGTGCAAGGCGTAAAATGACCAATAAGGATGCCGCCCGCATCAGAATTGCTCGGCAATGCCTGGAAAAGGGGGAACCCCGGCGGGCCGTCAAAGTGCTCCGCAAACTCACTCCCGCGGCGTGGCGCCAGGCCAGACTCGACAACCTCATCTGGCGCGCGGCCCTGGCCCTGGAATAGCGCTGGCGGGAGGCCTCAGACCAGCGACTTTGTCAACCGCCGTGCCCCATCGGGGGCCCCCGCTATGATCCCGCTTGCTTCCGCCCTCGATATGAGTTCAGCTACCTCCTGTGCCCATCACGGTCGCCATCGTTGAAGACAATGATCAACTGCGCGGGACGCTCGCCCACGTAATTGGTCGCGCCAATGGTTTTGAATGTGTGAGCCATTACGGCTCGGCCGAGGCGGCGCTGGAGGGTCTGCCCAGGCAATCCCCGGAAGTCGTGCTGATGGACATCAACCTCCCCGGCATGAACGGTGTGGAGTGCGTTCGGCGGCTGAAGCGGTTGCTCCCCGAAACGCACGTCGTGATGCTCACCGTCTATGAAGATACGGAAAACATCTTCAACGCCCTCGCCGCCGGGGCGGTCGGCTATTTGCTCAAGCGCACCAAGAGCGCCGAACTGCTCGAGGCCATCCGCGAGGTCCATCGCGGCGGCTCGCCCATGACGACCCACATCGCCCGGAAGGTGACCCAATCTTTCCAGAGCACCGGCCCTGCCTCGCATTCGACCGAGAACCTGTCGCAGCGGGAACAGGAGGTTCTGGACTGCCTGAGCAGGGGCTTCCTTTACAAGGAGATTGCGGACAAGCTCAACATCGGTTACGAGACCGTCCATACCTATATCCGGCGGATTTACGAAAAGCTTCAGGTCCGCACCCGCACCGAAGCGGTCGCCAAGTTTCTGAAGCGCTGACCATGAACCTCTTCCAGTTCCGCGGGACCGGCATCTCTCCAGAAAATCGCCGAGCGAGCGTTGCTGTGCGATTCTTGCATCGGTGGGCCCAGGCCGTGGACGCTTCCTAAGCCCGCCTGTAGTAACTGCTCAGGTCAAGCTGCCAGACGCACGCGATAGGAGCGCGGACGCCCTGGTCCGCGTCCCCGGAAAGCCGCAGTCCCGGACGAGGGCGTCCGCGCTCCTACCACCACCTGAGCGGTTACCGTCTGTAAGCCTCAGCCAGCAAGGTAACTGGATGGACGAGGCGCAGGTTCAGTCCGCGTTGCCGGGCGCCGTTGACGAGCTGGAGCAGGCAGCCGGGATTGGCGGCCGCCACGATGGCGGCGCCAGTGGATTTGATGTGTTCGATTTTTCGCTCCAGGAGTTGAGCGGCCATCTCCGGCTGGATCAGGTTATAGACGCCGGCACTGCCGCAGCACCAGGCACTTTCGGGCAGTTCCACCAGGTTCAGGCCGGGAATCGCCCGGAGCAGTTGCCGAGGCTGCGCAACAATCTTCTGCCCATGGGCCAAATGGCAGGATTCGTGGTAAGTGACCGTCAGGGTCTGGGGTGGACCGTCCGATGGCGGGGCCTTGATGCCAATTCCCATCAGCCATTCGTGGATGTCCTTCACCTTTTGGTCCCAAAGCGCGGCGCGCTGGCGGTATTCCGGGTCGTCGGCCAGGAGGCGGGCATAGTGTTTGAGATGCGAGCCGCAGCCGCCGGCATTGGTGATAATGGCGTCAAACTGGTCAGGCGGAAACTGGTCGATTTGTTTGCGAGCGAGCTGCCGCGCCAGTTCCCATTCCCCATTGTGGGCGTGGAGGGAACCGCAGCAAAGCTGTTCGGGGGGCGTGACGACCTCGCATCCGTTCTGGGCGAGGACCTCGACGGTGTCGCGGTTGATGTCGCTGAAGATGAGGTCCTGGGCACAGCCAATGAGCATAGCCACCCGGTGTTTCTTCGCGCCAACGGCGGGAGTAATGGGCGCGATAAGGTCGGCGGAAAACTGCGGTTGAACTACGGGCGTCATGGCCTCCAGCTCGCGGAGTCGCCGGGGCAGGAGCTTCAGAACCCCGCTGCGGCGGGCGAGGGCTTGCAGGCCCAATTGCTGGCAGAGCTGCAGCGCACGGCCAACAAGCTGCAATCGGCTCAGGTCCATGAACAGCCAGCGGATGGCCAACGTCCGAATGAGGTTTCGTTTGGGCGAGCGCAACACGCCGCTGGCTTCGGCCTCCGCGCGCGCGTGCTCAAAGAGTTCGGCGTAATTGACGCCCGCCGGGCAGGCGCTCATGCAGGCCAGGCAACCGAGGCAGAAATACATCTCCTCGGCAAAGGCCTTGTTCATTTCAAAGCGCCCGTCGGCCACCGCGCGCATGAGGGCGATGCGCCCGCGGGGGCTATGACGTTCCACCTTCGTGGCGACGTAGGTTGGGCAGGTGGGCAGGCACAGGCCGCAGTGCATGCATTGCTGCAGGACGGAATAATCGAGGCCCTTAAGATGCACGGCGGACCTCAATCGAAGAGCTTCCCCGGGTTGAGTATCCCATTGGGGTCGAGAGCGCGCCGCAACTCGCGCATCACGCGCATGGAAGCGCCCCCGGCGAACTTGGGCAGGAACCCTTTCTTGGAGAGGCCGACGCCGTGCTCACCGGTAATCGTGCCGCCCAGCCGGATGGTTTCTTCAAAGATCTCCTTGAAGGCTTCTTCCACCTGGTGCATCTCCGCCGCGTTCCGCTCATCCGTCAGAAAGGTCGGATGGAGGTTCCCGTCGCCGGCATGGCCGAAGGTGCCGATGCGCAGATGGCGCCGTTGCGCTACTGTCTGTATGAAGAGGACCATTCGCGCCAGTTCGCTCCGGGGGACAGTGGCGTCTTCGAGAATCGTGGTGGGCGAGATACGGGCCAGGGCGGAGAAGGCGCTGCGGCGCGCGGTGGCGAGATTGGCGGCCTGGACATCATCCTGTGCCACGCGCACCTCGGTCGCGCCATTCTTCCGGGCAAGGGCCTCCATTTTCGATGCCTCATCAGCCACCGCCGCCGGATGGCCGTCGGTCTCCATCAGCAGCAGGGCCTCGCAATCCAGGGGCAGCCCCACTTTGGCAAACTCCTCGACACAACGGATGGTCGTGCGGTCGAGAAACTCCAGGGTGCAGGGAATGATCTGGGCCGCAATGATGTCTGAAACGGTTTGCGCCGCCTGCTCGATCCGGCCGAAAGCGGCCACCATGGTCTTTTTGGCGGCGGGCTTGGGGATAAGCTTGAGGAGGACTTTAGTCACGACTCCGAGCGTGCCTTCGGAACCAATGAACAGGTCCTTGACCGAGTAGCCGGCGACGTCCTTCACACATTTGTTTCCGGACCAGAGCACCTCCCCGTTCGGTAGCACCACCTCCATCCCCATGATGTAATTGCGTGTAACGCCGTATTTCAACCCGCGCAAACCGCCTGAATTCTCCGCCACGTTACCGCCGATGGTTGAAATCTTCATTGAGCCCGGATCGGGGGGATAGAATAATCCGGCAGCGGATGCCGCCTCGGAGACTGCTTGGGTAGTGGCGCCGGCTTCGGCCAGCAGAGTGAGATTTGCCCGGTCCAGTTCCAGGATTCTATCCATTTTCGCCAGGCAGAGGACGATGCACCCGGCGCACGGCACACTGCCGCCGCTCAGGCCCGTGCCGGAGCCGCGAGTGACAACGGCGGTCTTGGTTTGATTGGCGAGTTTAAGAATCTCGGCGACCTGTTCGGTTGAGGCGGCGAAGACCACACAATCGGGCATCTGCCGAAGGGCCGCGGTGCCGTCAAAAGCATACGGAATAAGGTCTTCCTTCTCGGTGAGGACATCTTTTGGACCCACCAGGCGGCGCAGGCCGGCAACCGTTGCTTGGGAAACAGGCATCATCTGCACGACCATAGAATGGGACCGGTGGCCAACGGCGTCAAGAACCACGGGCCGGGTTGGGCGGCTATGGAGGCGGCCCCAGACCTTCACTTCAATGGCAACGGCGACCACGCAATGCATGCAGTACAGGGAAAGGCAAAGCCTATCTGGGCGTGATTCGGTAGATGGCGGGCACGCTGGATGGCCAACTCCGGCAAAAGGCACTCCAAACGCTTTTGCCAGCCGGGGAACGCGACAATAAAGCGGCCATGCGGGAGGCGGGCGAACGGCTGCTTTCGTTTCAGGGCGGCTCGTGATGGCCGCGACAATAAAATAC
>JAJYHY010000044.1 GCA_021784555.1 bacterium | reverse complement strand
ACCGAGGCGCGGATGGTGGACATGGGGGTGGCGCCGTAGTCGAAGACGGCCACATCCTTCAATCCGGGCAGGCGGCTGAACTGGGCGCGCAGCTCGCTTTCAATCTGCCAGATGGTCGCCTTGCGGTGGAACCGATCCAGGAGATGCACGGTGAGGTTGCCCTGTTGCGGCAACGTGCCGGAGCCGAAGGAAATCACCGCCGGTTCCGACCCAATGACCGAGGAGATGGAAGTGACCTCCGGATGCCGGCGGATGAGCCGTTCCATTTGGGTGAGCGTCCGCTCGGTTTGGGCCAGAGAGGTGTTGGCGTCGGTCTCGAAGTTGATTTTGATGATGCCGGTGTCCATCGGCGGCATGAGGTTGCGGCCCACCAACGGCATTTGGCGCAGGGAGAGCACCAGCAGCAACATCGCCGGTGGCAGAAACAGGAGGCGGTGCCGGAGGGCGAACGCCGTGAGCCGCACGTAGAAATCGCGCACCGGCTCGACCACCCGCGCATCGAACCGATGAACGATTCGCTCCAGCCAGTTCCGGGCGGCGCCGTTAGCCCGGCGCAACAACAGCGGCGCCAGCAGCGGAATGACCGTCACCGAGATGACGTAGGAGGCCAGCAGGGCCACCGTGAGGGTCGTGGTGAGCGGGCGGAGCACGGTTTGCACGTAGCCGCCGATAAAAATGATCGGCAGCAGCACCATGACCGTGGCGTAGGTGCCGGAGAAAATTGCCAGCATCACTTCCTGCGTGCCGCCGACCACCGCCTGGTGAACGTCCTCGCCCGCTTGGTGATAATGCCGTTCGATGTTCTCCAGCACCACGATGGCGTCGTCCAGCAACATGCCCACCGCCAGGATTACCGCCGTCAACGTCACCAGGTCGAACTCGTAACCGATCAGCCACATCACGGCGAACGTCAGCAAGTAGGTGAAGGGAATGGAGATGGCGGCCAGCGCCATGCCGCGCACGTCGGCCAGAAACAGGAAGATGACGAGGACCGTCATCACGATGGCGTCGCGCAGGGCGTCGAGCATGTTGCCAACGGAGAGTTGGATCAATTCACCCTGCGTGTCCGGAATGCTGAAGGCAATGTTCGGGTAGCTCCTTTCCAGCGCCGGCAGGGCGGCGGCCACGGCGCGGATGGTGTCCATCGCGTGGCCGGTTGTGCCGCGCTGGATGTTGATGGCGATGGCGGGACCGCTGTTTTCGTGGCGCAGACTTCCAAGTCTGCCGTATCGCAAGTTTCCAAACTTGCGGGCTTCGGGGACCCGCGCCCGGGCGGGCTTGGAAATCTGCGCCACGTCCGCGATGTAAGCGTGGTAGGCGCTTTGCGGTTCCAGCATGCCGCGCCGGATGCTCGCCACGTCGGCCAGATGCACGTCGCCGCCGGGCCGGTGCGCCACGGTGATGCGCCCCACGTCCGCCAGCGACTGAAACTCTCCGGTGCGCTTGAGCAGGAATTGGGAGCGGGAAGTAATGAGCAGGCCGATGGGCTGGTTGGCATTGAAGGCGGCCAGCGTTTGGCTGATGTCGTTTGGCGTCAGGCCGAACCGCTCCAGTCTGTCCCGGTCCAGATCCACGCGCACGACCGGCTGGTGCGCGCCGAAGACCTCGACGTTGGCCACTTCGGGAATCTGCAGCAAGCGGTCCTTGATTTCGTTATCGGCCAGTTGGCGGACCATTGAAAGGTCCAGCGGCGAACGCGGCTTGGGCCGCAGCGCCAGGGTCAGCACCGCCGGCGTGGCGGAGGAGACCTTGAAGATCATCGGCGGCTGCAGGCTGGGGGGCAGTTGGGCCTTGATTTTCTGCAACCCGTTGGCCACGTCGGTCGCCGCCGCGTCCAGGCCCTTGCGATATTCAAATTCGACCGAGACGACCGACACCTCGTCCTTGCTCACCGAGGTCACGCGCCGGACCAGTTCGAGCGTGTTGAGTTCCTGTTCAATCGGGCGGCTGACCTCGGCCTCCACGTCCGCCGCCGAGGCGCCGGGATAAACCGAGACGACGGCGATTTGCGGGCGTTCCGTATCGGGAAACAAATTGACCGGGATCCGGAAGTAGCCGATTAGCCCGACCACCGCCGCCAGCAGAACCAGCGAGGCCAGCAGATGGGGTTTCTTGAGGTAATGTTCGACGAAGTTCATGTTATTGGCTGGCGTGTCGGGCCTTGCCGCGGGGCAGGCAGGGCGTTATTTTGAGGCGCATGAAATTCCGAGTCACCGTTGAGCCGGACGAGGACGGCGTGTTTGTGGCCGAATGCCCCACTCTGCCGGGATGCGTGTCGCAGGGCAAGACACGGGAGGAAGCGATAGCCAACGTCCGGGACGCCATCCAGGGATACCTCGCCAGTCTCAAAAAGCACGGCGAGCCGGTGCCTCCCCGGGCCCCGTGAGAGGTGTTCTCGACACCACGGTGCTGGTGGCCGCGGCGCGTTCCAAGCGCGGCGCGTCCCACGCCTTGCTCTCGCTCTTGCCGCGCGTTGACTTTCAACCAGTCGTTTCCGTGCCGCTCTTTGTGGAATACCGCGCTACGCTGTTGCGGTCGGAGAATCTGCTCCAGCGTCCCGCGCAGCAGGCCGAAGCTTTCCTCGATTTTCTGCTCGCCATCCGCCACCTGCAGGAGGTTTTCTTTTTGTGGAGACCCGCGCTGCCCGATCCGGATGATGACCTCATTCTTGAGCTGGCGGTGGCGGCGGGCTGCGAGTATATTATCACCCACAATCTCCGGGATTTTCGGGGAGTTGAGAAATGGGGACTCAAGGCGATGACGCCCGGCGAATTCCTGAGATTGATCCAGAAAACAACATGAGCACGCTGACGATCGAGTTGCCGGAGAGCATTGCCCGGCAGTTGCAGGAGTGCGCCGCAAGGGAAGGCGTGACGGTGGAGCAACTGCTTTCATCGGCCGCCGCGGAAAAACTGAGCGCGCTGATGACCGTGGAGCACCTGCGCAAGCGCGCGCGCCACGCCAGGCGCGAGGACTTTCTGGCCTTCCTGAACGCCTCGCCGGATGTCTCCCCGATTGCTGGCGATGAAATCTGAGCTGGCGAAGTTGAATTGCGGCTGGTCTCATCGTGAGTGATCCTTTGCGTCCACCACCACTTTCATTCCCGCCGCCAACGTCATCAGCCGGGACGGCTCGGCTTCAACCACTCGGTCGCCCGGCTGCAAATCCCCGCTTACGACTGCTTGGGTGAGCGACCGGGCGCGCACCGTGATGGCAACGGGCCGCACCGCGCCGTTCTTGACCAGAAACACCCACGCCCCGCGCTCGCCCTCCAGCAACGCATCGGACGGCACGGTCAGGCCTTCCGCGGAATTCATCGCCACGTCCACGCCCACCGTCGCCCCGGAGACAAATCCCGGCGGCGGCTGCGCCAGGTCCACCTCGATGGTGGCCAGTTGGCTCTCATTCATCGCCGGGAACACGCGTGACACGGCAGCGGCCAGCGAATGGTCCTTCCATGTCAGCGTCACTGATTGGCCGACGCGCAAGCGCGTCCAGTCTTCCGGCGGCAATTCAGCGCGGACGCGCACCGTGTCCTGCCGCACGAACTTGAACAGCGGTTTGCCCGGCACCGCCAAATCGCCAGGGTCGGCCAGCCGGCGCGCCACCAATCCATCCATCGGCGCGACGCTGCGGCAATAACCCAGTTGTGTTTCCGCCTGGTCGAGACGCTCGCGGGCCGCTTTCAACTGGGCCAGCGCCGCGGCTTGCGCCGCCTGCGAATGCTGCCATTGTTCGAGCGCGATGGCTTTGACTTGATACAGCTTATGGTCGCGCTCGGTGGTCGCCTGTTGCGCCGTTTGTGCCAGCCGCGCCGCCGCCAATGACGCTTCGGCCGCAGTCACGGCGTCTTGAAACTCGCGCGGGTCCAATTGCGCCAGCACTTGGCCGGCCTTCACCCGGTCGCCTTCGCGCACTTTGACTTCCAGCACCCGCGCCATCACCTGCGGCGCCACGTCCGCTTCCTCGGCCCCAATCACCGTGCCCAAGACGTGAACGCTCTGAACGACGTTGGTACGAATCACCGCCGCCACTTCCACCGGCATCGGCGCCGGGGCCGGCAACGGCGCGTTTTCCATCTGCCGCACCCGTTTGGCACGAACCGCGATGAGAACGACGGCGATGATGACAATGACGCCGATTCCGATGATGCGCTTTTTGTTCATGGCAGAACTTCCTTTTCAATGATGCTGTTGATGCGCTCGGCGCTGATGACCAGATCGGCTTGGGCCGACGCCACCGCCGCGCGGGCGGCTTCCTCGCGGGAACGGGCGCGCAGCAAATCTTCAACCGTGCCCGCGCCGGTGTCGTAACGGACTTGTTCGATGCGCGCCGCCTCGGCTCCGGCAGCCACGCGCGCCCGCGCCGCGGTTATGTTGGTTTGGGCTGCGGAGAATTTGGCCAGCGCCTCCTGGAACGCCGCCTGCGTCTGGAGCTGGACCTGGCGCAGAGCTTCATCGGAGGCGGCTTGCTTTTCGCGGGCGGCTTTGAGTTTGGAGAACCGTGAACCCCATTCAAAGAGCGGCAGGTTCACCGAGACCGTTGCGCCCCAGGTTTCCTCGTTGCGGCCAATGGTCGTGCCGCTGTTCTCCATCACGTTCGCCCCGGCATAAACTGAGGGCAGAAACTCACCGCGGGCCAGCTCGACCCCGCGCGCCCCTTGTTGGACCGCCACACTGGCCGCGCGCACGGCAGAGTTGTTTGCCGCCTCCGCCGCCAGCTTCGCCTCGTCCAAACCTGAAAGCGGCGGCGGCTCCGCCAGCGGTGCCTCGATGATCTGTCCAGCGGGGTCGCGCCCCAGCACGGACAATAGCAGCGCCGCCAGACGCCGTTGGTTGGCGCCCGCTGCCGCTCGGTCGCTTTGGGCGGCTTCCAAATCCTCAATCACTTTGAGCCGGTCCAGTTCCGGCCGTTTGCCCAGCGAGACCATTTCGTTCAGGTTCGATTTGGTCTGCGCCAGCGCGGCGATTTGTTCGTCCAACGCGGTTTCGGTCTGCTCCAGTGCCCAAAGATTGGCGTAGAGCGAGGTCACATTGAACCGCACCTGCCAGCGTGTGCCTTCGAGCAAGTCCGCCGCCTTGCGGGCTTCGAGCTTGGCGATTTGGATCTGGCTTTCCAGCCGTCCGCCGACGTAAAGCGGTATTTCGTAGCTCAGGCCGTAATGGGCCTGGCTGCGGTCAAAGGGCATGCCCGCGAAACCGCGCGTCGCCAATTCGCTCGACATGGGCCGGATGAGCTGGTCGTCGTTCAAGTAGGAATAGTTCCCCAGCGCCTGGAGGGCGCCGAAGCGGCTGCGCGCGGCGCCGCTAGCCTCCCGCCTCGCCGCCGCCGCCTGGTGGCTGGCGGCTTTCAACGTCGGGTTGAGGTGGAGCGCCTCGGTGACAGCTTCGGACAGCGTAAGCCGGATCGGGGAAGGCGCATTCGTCTCCCCGGCAACATCCCGAGCAGCGAAACTGCCAGCCAGGCCGAGGCGCGAACTGGCGGCCAGAATCAGGAGCGCCTGAATAGAACGGTTTGCGTGTTTCATTTGTTTCATGGCCCGGCTCAACCGAGGCCGGGCACGTTGCCGGCAACGACGACTGGTGCCGATGTTGCGCCATTTAGCTAATACGCTAATAGTAAAAGAGCCAAGTCTTGTCAAACGGTTACATCCATATCCGTGATGCTCAGGTGCGGCACGTGAGTGCCGGGGTGAAGAGCCCCGCTCTTGCGGGAGAAGTGGGCGCCTGGGTCGGAGGCGGTTTTCTTGGGCACCGGCAAAACCTCCCATGTACGGGGGGCCTCTTCTCGGCCGCCTACTGGACACGATTTATTTTACCCACTCTGAAGCTTCCGGAAATCGTTTTGCTAAGGCCTCTTCGAGTGTGGCTAACTTGATCCCGTGATGCTCGGCAAGCATGGCCAGATAGGAATCGGTGGTTTGGCGATGACCTTGATTCAGTCCGGCAATGACAGTGGCTGAAAGATCGTCAGCAATAAGCCGTGAGCGGTATTTAGAAACAAAATCTCTGAGAGCCCGGTCCGCATCCGCTCCGGACGCCCCCTTCTGCATCCAAACCCGCACCAAAGCCAGCTCGGTCAGCGGGCAGGTGGCCACCTTGGGGTGCTTGTGGAAGAAACTTACGGCGGCAGCTTGATGCTCATGATTCTTCCATGTAAACGCCACCAGCAAATTTGCGTCCGGCAGGATCACGGAAAGTCCTCCAGCAACTCTTTCACCTCCTCGGTCCTAAGGGGCTCGCCAACGAACACGAGGCGACCGCTTCGGCGCACCAGCCTGGGCCGGGTGCGTTCCGCCGGTTTGGTCCGCTTCAAAACCACCACGTCGGGGCTTGGCTGTTCGATCTCCAACACATCGCCGGGCCTGAAGGGAATCACCGCACGCCGCTTCTCATCAACCGTCGTCGTCATAAGAAAATTATCCGTGAATACTCAGTCTCGAATCGGCGGATGTCAGCGGAGAAATCCGGGTGAAACGTCACCCTCATTGCAAGGCGGCGAGGAATTCTTCTTCTGTGAGACCCCTGATCCGACCGGTGGCAAGATCCTCGATACGGCGAATGCCTTCCGCAATGGTTTCATTCAGGGAGGCCGGAGCGACGATGCTCTCGATTAGCCGACGCGCCAAATCCAGCCGCTCTTCCGGCGGCAGTTCAAGGGCCATTCGAGCCAGATCTGTTGAACCCATGCCCGAAGTTTACAATCACCCCCAGTCGGCGGCAAGCATCAACAACCTGGGCGGCGGAGCGCGGGAAAGGCCCAACGCGGTTTGGTGGGATTGGTCGACGATGCCCAAACACCTCGTTGAGTGTAGGATCCTTAGGGCCGGCTTGGTGCGCGAGCGCCTCCCCGGCCATCGACGCTTTGCGTTTCACGTTCGTCTTTCGCGTTTCACCTGACCTGAAATTGGTCCACCTTTCGTTTCAAGACCGGCAGGTAGCCGGCGAAATCCAGCAACAGTTCCCGGTCCTTCTCGAAGTCGGCCAGTTCCAGTTCGACCAGCCACCCTTGCTCATAAGGGTTCTGATTGATCAGTTCGGGTGAGGCCGCCAGCGCCTGATTAACAGCGACCACCTTGCCTGTGACCGGGGAAACCACTTCCATGACCGCCTTGGCCGATTCGATCGTGCCCAATTCGCCGAATTGCTCAACCACAGTCCCCACTGCCGGCGGAGTAGCGAACAGAATGTCGGAGAGGGTCTGCTGGAGGTAGTCGGTCAGGCCGACCCGCGCCCGGTTGCCGTCTGCCAACACCCAAACGTCGTTTTCGTTGAAGAAGAATCCGCTCTTGGGCAACCGGAACAGAAACTTGTCCTTCTGGTAGGTCTCGTATTCGAAATGCTCCGGAAAGGCTGTGGCGGCCTTTTGTTCCGCGGTTTCGACCGCCTCAGCGTCCAGCAGCGCGGTCGCGAGCGCTTTCGCCAGGCTGCACCCGGCTTCGTCCAGGCGCAAGGCATCTCCCAATTCGATCCCCCGCTGCTTGGCTTCCTCAGTGACGGTGAGCTTCTTCGACGCCTTGAGGCCGTTCTCGGCCGCCAGCTTGCTGGCGCAACGGGTGGCGCAGCCGTCAATGACCAAAAGCGGGCGCTCTCCGGCCAGACGGTTGTAGCGGGCCTCGGCCACCCGGTAGAACACGGGGCACAGAATCTCGCTCCCGGTTCGCTCGGCCAATTGCAGCGCCACCTCCCGGCTCACGGCCCCGGCCGCCTTGTCCAGGCCGTTGCAGGGCAAAATGGCATAGACCCCGTTTGTCCCGCTATGCTTCAAATTCTCAGTCGCTTGCACAGAGTCTCTCGCAGTGTCCTTCACGTTTCACCTTTCACGTTTCATGTCCCATGTTTCACGTTTCACGTTTCACGATCCTGACCGCCCCGTCCCTCCAGACTCATCGGCCTCCCATCTCCTTTCGGACTTGCTTGATCAACAGCGTGGTTTGGTTCTTGTTCGGAAAGGAAAGCGCATCCACGCCGCAGGTCTTGGCGCAAGCCCGGCAGAAAACCACGCAGTTCCCCGGGTTTTTGACGATCAGTTTCGGCATTTCCGCCTCGCGCACCTCAAATACCTGGTGCGGACAAAACTCGACGCATTCCAGGCAGTCGTTGCATTTGGCATAGTCAATGCGCGGGCTCCAGTCGATCCGACTCCGGGGCACGCCCATGAAGGTCGCTTCGTTCATCGTCCGGCCTCCGTTTCCATCTGCGCCAGGGCCGCCTGCACCTTCTCAAAGGCGCGCTCATTGTTCATATCCCGGATGTCGAGCATGACCGCATCCTTTTCGATGTCCAGCCCGGCGTCGGCGAAGGCCCGCTTGAACATCTTTCGCTGCATATTCGGGGCGCAGGCGCCGATGACCAGCTTGCGGTGGACTTTAAGGAAGTCCGCCAGAAAGCGGTCGCCGTCCTCCTCGCACAGTTGCGGATGAATGAAGGCATATTCGACCGGCAGTTCAACGCGCGCCTGGTTAATAAAGTCCCAAATGTCCATCGCACGAAAGCCCGGACATTTGCCGGTGCAGACGCACATGATGAATCCTGGTTTCTGTTGCTCTGGCATAAACTACGCGCTCCTATGGTTTATTCTCCTCTTGGCAGAAGGCCGCGTATTCGCGCAGGACCGCCTCGCGGTAGCCTGCCTCGCCTTCCGCCGGGATGGAGTTGTAAATTTTGACGGTTTCGAACAAGTCCCGGCTGGACTCTTCGTCCTGCCCGCGCCCGGTCTGCTGGAAATGCCGGAAAATCAGCGGCAAGGCGACCAGTTCAACGATTTGGCCGTTGATGGCGACTTTGGTGACAGCCACTCCCGAGCCGCAGGAGCAGGTGGCTTCGCGCTGTTCGCCATCAGGTCTGAGCGCCACTCCCTCCGAGGCGGAGTTTATCGAGGTCTCTTTGCCCAAGGCGTCGTCCACCAACCTCGCCAGCCGTTCCGCGGTCAGCGCCACCGCCTGTTGGCCGGCCACGTTCAACCGCCGGCGCCCGGCAGGCTTCTCCAGGCCCGCCTGGGATACCAACTCGCTGACCACCAGGCTGGCGGCCGGTTTGTTGGAATATTTTTCAGTCGCGCGTGCCGCGCATCGCCGGTCGCAGCCGTCCACGGTGATGGTGGGATGAAGCCGCGCGAAAGCGCGGTCCCCAGCGCCACCTGCAAGGAACAACGGCAGGCACAGGGTGACCGTGTCCCGGGGACGCGATTCATTGAGCACCTTGAGCGCGGCCAGCCGCGCCACGGTGCCTTCGGCCAGTTCCTCGCCGCTGCAGGCGATGATGCCAACTTTGTTACATAGCGAGTCCTCCCTCAAGCTCGCCGGAATCGTCTTCAGCCACTCAGAATAGTTCATTGTCTCTCTTCCAGTTTTCACGTTTCACGTTTCACGCCTCACGTTTCACCCTTCGCGCCTCACGAGGCCCTCCGCGACTTCCTCAGCCAGCACGCGCGCCAGTTTCCTCCCCGGTTCGTTCAGCTCGGCAATGCCTTCGGGTTTGAGGCCCTTATGGCGCCGAAACACGTCGAGCACGGCCACCTCGTGCGCGACGGTGCCGCCGCTTTGCTTGACCATTTTAGAGGCGCACATTTGTTTGCAGCCATCGATTGTGACCGCCGGGTGGCGTGCCACCAGAGCTCGAGCTTCGGCATCTCCCAGCACCAGCTTGGCCAAGGCGACGAGCCGGGTCTCGCCGGGCCGCAGGTTCTCGCACAGTTCGTAGGCCGCCTCCCGGCTGACGCTGCCAAAGGGCTTGCCGATGCCGCTGCACGGGACAACGCTGAACAACTCTTTACTCATGGTCAGCCAGTGTGGTTTGCTCCTGCGCGAGCATCTTCTTGATGTCCTCCAGCGAAGGTACCCGGCCGGCAACCTTCACCTGTCCGTCCACCACCAGCGCCGGGGTCATCATCACGCCAAAGGACATGATTCGGTGCAGCTCGGTTATCTTTTCGATCTGATACTCCAGGCCGAGAGATTTCGCGGCCTGCTCGGTCACCGTTGCCAGGTTGATGCACTTGGCGCAGCCGCCTCCGAGGATTTGCAGTTTTTTCATAAATCAGTCTCCGCATTTCACGTTTCACGTTTCACCCTTTACCCTTCACGTTTCACGTTTCACTCATAGCCACTTAGCACATTCACTAAATCCCACGTCAAAAAAAACATCACCCCATCAGCGCCGCTTCGCTCTTGGCGGCTGCCTCCCGCACTTCCGTCACGCAGCGAAAGAAGTTCATCACGCAGGGCGTCTTCAGCCGGTAGAACACCTGTGCCCCCCGCTTCTCGTCCTCCACGATTCCCGCCCCTTTGAGCACCGACAGGTGGCGCGACACCGTCGGCATCTCCACGCCAATCATCTCCGTCAATTCGCAGACGCACCGCTCGTGGCGCGAAAGTTCCTCCACGATGAAGACGCGCGTCGGGTGGGCCAGGGCCTTGTGAACCTTGGCTTGGGCGTTGTATCGAGCTCTGTCGGCTGCCGTCATATTTTCCAGACGGAAGCAACTTAGCAAATCGGCTAAGGTTGTCAACACCAGATATGCGCCCGCACCCACGACCTGCGCGGTTTCCAGGCAGACCAATGAGCCGCCTGCCATCTTCGCCACCCTGTTTCATCCATCACGCCATGATTATTCATCCCCTCCCTTCCACGCACTCCAGCACTCCCTCATTCCAGCAACCCGCCTCTCCTCCACCGCGACTTCTCTCTTGCCCCAGGCCACATCCGTACCGGACACTGGCGCCGTGGCGACAGAAGAACGAGTGCTTTGTTTTGAGCGGCGGCTGTTCGAGGAACTGGGCGTGTTCCAGGGCCTCAGCCCCGAGGTGGAGAAGTACCTGCCCGTGGTCACGTCACCGTCGAACCTGCTGTACAAGAACCGGAGCGAGGCCGAACAGGACCCGCGCTACAAGCAGCTCATTCCGTACGTCCTCATTTTCTGCAACGGCAAGATTTTGCGATACCGCCGCGGCAAAGGCGGGAACGAGACCCGGCTGCACGGATTGTATTCGGTTGGAATCGGCGGTCACATCTCCGACGAAGATCACGGGCTTTTCTCGCAGGGCATCGGATACCACGACGCCATGCGGCGTGAGCTCAGGGAGGAGGTGGCCATCGGCGCGGCGAAGGAGGCGGCGGTGGCCCTGCTCAACGACGACAGCACGGAGGTCGGGCGGGTCCACTTCGGCGTGGTGCATGTCATGCACGTCCCGGACGAAGCGGTGGCCGGCCGGCGTAGCGGCATTCTTGGACCGGAGTTCGTGCCGGTCTCCGAAGCCGTCAAGAACCCATCCAGTTACGAATCCTGGTCCCGTCTTTGCCTGGAGAACCTCGATTGGCTGCTCTCCAAAGCGGCCGCCTCGGGGGTCAGAGCCGGCGTTTAAACGACGCCGGAACCCGATGCGGCTGGGGCAGCGCGAGGTTTGTAGCGTTTGCTCCGGCGTGGACTTTATCCACTGTCGAAGCCGGCCTTCACACCTTCTGAAGCACAAAAAGGTCCTGGAGCGAGGGATGTTTGCCGCCCGTAACGCAGCCTTCAACGTGCTTCAGAACCTTGAACTTCCCGTTCAAGAACTTCTCCAGCGCTTGAGACTCAATGCCGATTGAGCACTCCGGGCAAGCCGGGTACGAGGTGTACCAGCCCGGAGTTAAGGGGTGCCTGAAGTTATAGATGTCGTTATTAGGGTTCACGTAATGCCGGAGGATGGCAAAGCTCAGAATGGCGAGGCCTTGCGGGGCGAGCACCTCGTAAATCTTGTTCAGGTACTTCACCGCGTCCTTCTCCTGAAGATGCGTGAACACCGACATCGCGATCAGCAGGTCCTGGGTGTTGTTCTCGACCGGCCAGTCGATCTCGCCCGACTTGCTGGGCTCAATGCCTTCCTGTGGGTACCAGGCATTGGGATCGCGCGTCAGGTAGAACTCGCAGTTCTTCAAATCCGGATAGGCCCTGTGGCAGGCGGCGATGGACCTGGCGTCCGTGTCAATTCCAAGGTATCTCCCGCCATGCCTCACGAAATGGTATGCCACCGGTGCTAGTCCGCCCATGCCGCACCCAAAATCCAGGATGTTGGGCTTGTCCTTCTCCAGGTAAATGCTGAAGAGGGCCGAGAACATCCCTTGGTTCTGCATCCAGCCGGCATAACTGGCGTATGTCGCGGGCGTAAAGATTGCATCCGGTACGTGGTCGATCCACCACTTCGTCTCCTTCCAGGATCCGATGCCATCCAGCTTCCGCCAAATCAACGAGGCGGGATAATAGATCACGTAAAAGATCCGCTTTAAAATGTTTCTCATCGAACAGCTTGAGTTTCGCCCATGTGCGGAGCTCACACAAAAGAACACGGGATTCTAAGGTTTCAAATAATCGGTTGCACCTTTTTTATGGGCGGAGGTCTCCAACGCGGCGCATCGCGCCAGGCCCCCCGGAGTCTTGACAGTTTGCCTTCCATTAACACGGTCGCCTTCTAGCCCTCTCATTAGCACCGTGGCTTCCAGCCCGGTGGACCCGAACGCGCGCTGGAACCGGGAAACTGTTTCAACAGTTTATCTTCGGGGCTCTGATCGAGGAGACAAAAACTGTTGAAACAGTTGCCTCCTCCCAGCGGCCGCGCGCGTTCACCGGGCTAAAAGCCAACGGTGCTAATGAGAGACCCTCCCCTTGCCGTCCCCCGTGTCGTTTACGCGCTCTGGCGTCTTTCTCGTATTCCTCGAGGTCGGAGTCGGGATTCGCGCTCCCCAACGCGGTGCATGTCCCCGGGACCCCCCGCTGTTGCGGCGAAACTGGCAGGCATGGTGCGCACGACCTGCGCGGCTCGCGGTCTATTCCTGCTGCGACCTCCCGCTCGCTGACTTTGCGGTGAATGAGGGTATTATTCACCGCACATTGTGCGTCGAATACTCGTTGCAATCACCGCAGATTAAGCGGAGAATGGAGTCGCGACCTACATTCACCGAAGTCCGGATTGGCCGAACTTGCGATGGGACGACGCCAGGCTCCTGCCCCTGCTGGCGGATGTCCGGCATCGCCAGGGGCGTCTGCTTGGACGCATGGAAGGCCTTGGCTTCCGATTGCGAGCGGAGGCCAATCTGACAACACTAACCTCCGATGTTGTCAAGTCCAGTGCCATCGAAGGTTCATCGCTGGATGCCGCACAAGTGCGGTCTTCGATCGCGCGCCGGCTGGGACTCGGTTTTGGAGGCGATGTGAAGGTCAGTCGCGACGTGGAAGGCGTGGTGGAGATGATGCTGGACGCTACCCAAGATTTCGCCGAGCCATTGACGGCGGAACGGTTGTTTGCCTGGCATGCTTCATTGTTTCCAACCGGGCGCAGCGGTATGCGCCGAATCACGGTCGGTGCGTGGCTTCCGGCTGACATTGGCGCGATGCAGGTCGTATCCGGCCCCATCGGACACGAACGGGTTCATTTTGAAGCGCCAAAGGCGGACCGGCTTGCGCATGAGGTGTCGGTCTTCCTCGACTGGTTTGAAGCGGCAAACGGGGTGGATGCGGTGCTCAAGGCGGGCATTGGCCATTTCTGGTTCGTGACCATCCATCCGTTTGAGGACGGCAATGGCCGCATCAGCCGAGCGATTGCCGATATGGCCTTGGCACGGGCGGAGGACACGGCGGAGCGGTTTTACAGTATGTCCACGCAGATCGAAGCCGAGAAAAAGCAGTATTACTCGAACCTGGAGCACAGCCAAAAGGGTGGAGTGGATATTACTTCCTGGCTGGAGTGGTTCCTCGGTTGTCTCGATCGTGCCGTGGGGGGAGCGGAGGCCGGCCTTGCGAATGTTCTGCGAAAAGCAAGAGCCTGGGAGCAAATTAACAGCCAATTGCCGGTGAATGAACGGCAGCGCAAGGTGATCAACCGATTGCTGGACGGGTTTGAGGGCAAGCTCTCCACCTCAAAATACGCCAGGCTCGCCAAATGTTCCGCCGACACGGCGTTGCGGGACATTAAAACCTTGCTTGACCGGGGCATCCTTATCCAAAACCAGGGCGGAGGCCGGAATACCAGCTACCGGTTGGTTGAGCCGAGGGCTTCGGGATGCGCGTTGAATAGTCGTTGCAATCACCGCAAGCTAAGGGGAGAATGATCAGGTTCGGAGACGGTTCGGAGACCTGCTACGACCTTGTCAAGGGTCGTGGAGGGTGGCCTCTCACCTTCGCTTTCGCCCGTAGGCGGGATTCCGCTTGTGGTGCCTAACCACTGCGACCCGTATTCTTCCAGGCAGGATCCGGAACAGAAAATGATACGGAAACCGCGAAAGATTGACGCGCCGGAAATCGCCGCCTGCAGGATGAGAGTGCCCAGGGTTCTGTGCCGTCGCGGCAATCTTCGAATTCAGCTCGTCCCAGAACGCGTCGCCCAGCCCAACCGACATGCTGTCGTATCTCTGAAGGATCCGGTTCACATCCTTCTGGACGAGAGCGTTATAGGTGACCCTCATCGGCCCCGTTGCTTACGCACTCGGCGGACAAACTCCTCCTGAGACAATTCCTCAATCTCGCCAGCCTCCGCTTTCTGTTCGCGCTTAAAGACCTCCTCGTCCGAAATATCAATACCCGCTGAGGGTAGGGCACCGAGAAGTTTGCAGACCAAATCGGCCTTCTCTCTGTCTGGCAACTTCAAGGCTTCCTGTTCAATTTCAACCAGGCTCATGACAGCAGTCTATCGCCGCCAAAAACCTGTGGCAATTCAAATCCCCATCCCGGGGGCCCAGCGTCACTGCCATTGAATTAGGGGGTGATTCCCTGTCTCTTGCTCTTGCTCATGCTCTTACTCTTGCTCTCTAAGTTGCTCTGGGGGAGCAACAGCAAGATGGAGGTAGCTCCGTTGCTTAATTCAATGCCAGTGGTGCCCAGCGTTCTGCGCCAAGAAGATTCTCACCGGGGAGGGGCGTGACCGATTCTTTGGATTTCGCTGCCCTTTGCGTCACGCCCCACCCGAGCACTCGCGCGAGGCCTTTTACGGCTGTTGCAGGCGGTAAAACATGTTTGTTGTGGGCACTGGCAGGCTCAAGATTTCCTGGTTGTTGGTGAGAATCGGATTCGCCATGACATTCGTCCAGACCGAGGATGGGGACATGACACCGGCAGCCTGCTGCAGTGAGAAATTGGTCGCCCAGAGCGGCCAAGATAGCTCCAGCCTCTGCCCTGAAACCCCGATGCCCAACGAAGGCAGCGGATTGACCGCGACAGAGGCACCGACATACTGAGCCGTGAGCGTGGACGCGTTGATATCCGAAATGCCCCGTGGAACGGGCTGATCAGAAAACTCAACCGGGGACGAGACGGAAGCAGCGGTCACTGCGCGGAAATTCACCCTCAGGATCTCTTGAGTCCCCGCGGCAAATTGTTGTCCGATGGGCAAGGCCAAAACAAAGGCGACGTGCCCCGAAGCGGCCTCGGTGGCATTGATATTAAGCGTGCCGCCCGCGTCCGCTGCCCCCAGGCTGGCGCCGGTGTATGCAAGCGCCTTCGGATCAAAGGCCAGGCTGAAGGAGAGCGCGTTTTCGTCTCCTTGTGCATCGAGATCGACCGAGACAGTGCCGGTTTGATTGCCGAGGAGCATTGAATTCGTAATCACAACCCGGCGCGTGCCGGTATCGGCCTTTTGCGGGACGGGAACCGCCTGCCCGCCCAGCGCATCCGGACCTCCCGCCACCGTGAGCGGATCCATTCCAGCCGCGTAGCGCCCCACCTGGACCCAGTCGCTGACATTGATGACCCCGTCGCCCAAAGAGCTTCGTGGCGCGCAATCCGCCCTTCGGAATTCGCTCGCGTTCGTCGGATAGTCGAGCCGAGCCACATAGCGCCCCTCCAGCACCCAATCGGTAATGGTGACCGCCTGGTCGCCATTCGGCCTCGGCGCAACATCGCCTTCAAAACTCGCCCCCGTAATCGTCAGGGTGCCGCCCGCATACGTCGCGGGCAGCACCTGCGCCTTGGAATCCGAAATCTGCCGCAGGATTGGCACGTCACCAAAGCTAATCGGCGTCTGGATGGAATTGGGCCGGATGCCTAGGGCGAGGTTGATCACGGCAACCTCTTGCGTGCCGGGGGCGAAGATGCTGTTCGCCGGCAGCGAGAGGGCGACCCCGAGTTTGCCACTGGCCGCCAGGTTGGTGTTGATGAGCAAAGACCCGCCCCTGGCGCCCGTTCCCAGGCTCGCGCTGGAGTAACTCACCAGCGCGGGGTCAAAGTTCAGGCTGAAACCCAAGGCGTTCTCGTTGCCATTGGCCACCAGGAACACCGGCACTCCTACAACCGCGCCCGCAACCCCGGCGGCGTCAGAAGCTCTCACCAGAGCGGGCGGAAAGTTGACGTTCAGAACCGCGTTGCTGCTGGTCACCGAGCCAACCGAGTTGCTCACCGTGACCGCGTAGCTCCCGGCCTGAGAAAGTTGAACATCAGTCAATGTCAGCGAGGGGTCTGTCGCCCCGGCAATCTCGGCACCGTTGAGCATCCACTGGTAGCCGGGCGGCGGTGTGCCGCCGGCCACAACGGTAAAGCTCGCGTCATCCCCCGCCACAACCTGCTGATTGGCAGGCTGGACGAAGATCCGTGGAGGCGTGGGTCCGGCACACTTTCCCGCAACCCCAGCAGCGTAAAGGGCGTGGATTTCGTCGGCGGAAAGCGCCCGGTCGAAAATGTCCACCTCATCGATTCGCCCCTTGAAATAGCGGTTCCGGACGCACTGTGGGCAGTATGTCCTTCCGTCCTCCGAACCGAGGCTGACGGAGCTGGTGGGCAGCATGGGCGAGATACGGCCCGTTGCGGGCACGGGATTCCCCCAAAGACGGCCGTCGATGTAAAGCTCTATCTGCGCGCCATCGTAAGTCGCGGCCACGTGATGCCACACGCCGGGGGTCACCGGGGCGCCTCCGCCGTTGGCGTCGGCTATCATCGAGAAATACTGCCCCGAATCGGTGCTGATGCCGAAATCGATGCCGAACCTTTCCGAAAATGAGCGGCCCGGCCAGATCCCCACGTCGTAAAAGTCGCTGGCCACGAGGCCCTGGATGGTGTCCATCGCGTTGTCGGGGTCAGCCCTCATCCAGAACTCGACTGTCACCTGGGATCCCGGATCGAGTTCCGCGGACCCCGGGATCTTCACGTACTGACCCGCTCCGCTAAAGCTGAACGCCTGGCCTACTTCACCAGCCGAAAAGCTCGCCCCGTTGACCAGCGCGCCGTTATTCGCTCCCACACTGTCGAGCGCGTTGCTCTCTCCCCTCCACCATCCTAAGAGCCCCGCGGGGACAGGTGCGCAGGGCGGCACCGCGGGACACTTCCCCGAGGGTCCGGCTTCATAGATCCCCTGAATGTCTGCTGCCGTCAATGCATACCGATAAACGCTCACCTCGTCGATTAGCCCATTCAGGAAGTAGTTCCCCTCTGCCTCCCCTATCGTCAATGGAGCGTTCGGATTCGGCACGGTCACGGCATTGGTTTCCGCTCCTATGGCGACGCCGTCCCGATACACCGTAAACACATCGCCTTTCCGGACGACCGCTAGGTGGTACCATCGGTTCGTCGCTGGCGAGAACGGGGCCTGCACCAAAAAGAAGCTTCCTGTCTCAGGACCGTTCACGTGGAAGTAGAGCCTCGAGTCGCCCAAGGCAAAGAACCACTTGTTTACGGTGTATCTCCCCTCGTCGTTGCCTATGAACACAACAGCGGGTTCGGTAATGGTTGAGAAGGGGTTGATGAAGCGGAGATTCACCCAGAACTCTATGCTGAAATCGCTTGATCCAAACGCCCAAAGGTCGCTATCCGGCACCTGGACATAGGCATTTGTCCCGTTCAGGGAAAAGGCCTGGCCGACCTCTCCTAAGTCGAAGGCCGCCCCGCCCTGAAGTACGCCTCCGTTGGTCCCCGCGCTGTCCGACGCGTCTCCTTCGCCACGCCACCAACCGACCAGGCCTGGCGGCGGCGGCAAACAGCTCGCGGTTGTTGTCATGCAGCTCAACAGCAGGGCGACGCCCGCGGACATGAGATCCCTACTTGGTGAAAGGCGCGGAACGTATCGCCGCGCACGCGCTGTCTGATTCTTCATAGAATGACTCTTGTTACCTCTCGCTGCCAGGGTTGTAAAATGTCGACGCACTTCAGCGACCAATCTGCACCGGTCAGCATGCACAATATTGCCAAACCCGTCAAGAGGCTTCCGCACGTCGCGTAAGTCAAAGGTCCGCAGAGAGATCTCCGGATCGACTCTCGCACCCTCACTCGGTGCCCCGACCGCCCGGTGCTGCAGACCCTCTCAGCGTTCCTTTGCCCCTGTCTGTGATCGGATCGCTACCCGCGTTGTCTGGACGGAGGGGGTGTCGGTGTGGCGCGGCCGGAGAAACCACCCCGAGAAAAATCCCATTATTTAATTGACAGGATCCTCGGTGCCTGTTAAAAGAAGCTCATTATGGGGAAAGGCCTAATCGTCGGACACAGTGGGCGAGTGCAGTCACCGGCTCTAACCCGGCATGGGTTCACGTTGATTGAACTGCTGGTCGTCATCGCGGTGATTGCGATTCTCGCGGCGCTGTTGCTCCCAGCCTTGTCAAGAGCCAGACAGAAGGCACTGCGCATCGTCTGTACTAATAATACCCGGCAGATGCTACTGGCGACGGAGATTTACGTAAACGACTTCAGCGACTACCTCCCGTACCATGGCGCAGGTCAGCCACCCCCCGGTCCGCAGTATTACCATAGTTGGCTGGCGCTCTACACGAACGGGACCTATGTGAGCAATCTTGGGCAACTTTACCCCTACTTGACGACCACCAACATTTTCTGGTGCCCGGCAGACAGAACCAATGACTCCTTCTTCGCCAAGCGCATCGTAAAATGCACGAGTTATTGTTGGGAGTCCACAAGCACAGGGAGTCGGCCAGATCTATCGGGGCGTTCCTGGAACAACGGCGTCGGCTTGAAGCTGATGCTGTTCCGTGCTGATGGAATCCTGTCCATGGAGCAAGACCCGCGCGGTTGGCTCGCCTTCAATGACGCGGCGGTCGATCCGAACGAGGACGAGAGCACGGTTCACGATGGCGGCGCGATGGTCGGCTGCTATGGCGGCTCCGCTGAGTTCATGCCCCTGCGAGTCTGGAAGATAGAGCAACGCGCTTGGCCGAGTCGGCTGAACTGCGCCCCGCCGTGATGTGAGACCTGGCGTGCAGCAAGGCCGAGTCTGGCTTCGGTCAAAGGTGGCGGTGCCCAGCGGTGACCCGGTTCTCAGGGGCAGATTACAGGCTTCGCCTGTGTATTTGGACCTGAAGTTTGCTGGGGCAGCCACTCGCTGAGGCGAAGTTATGGGGGTTCGCCTTCCGACTGCAACTTTGGGAATTTGGGTTGTGAACCGGGCGTGGATAAGACTATTGTGAGGCGTTGTCGGTGCGCCAGTCCGGTAAGTCACGCGTACGTTCCTAGCGGCGGGGCCCTGTGAACGCTCGCGATGCCATTCGGCACCCCTGCGCGCCTTCGGTGGCGTGCCTGGTCAGCGTTAGCGTGGGATTGCGGGCGCCAGAACAACCGATAGACACCGGAATACATGCTTTCACATCTTTCAAAGACTTGGGCGCGGGCCAGGGAAAAGGGTCTGAGGGTCTGCGCCCAGTACGCCGTCGAACAGGTTGATCCTCGGGTCGGTTATCCTGCGGCGCGGCTTCAGTACCTGTTCAGGATAGCCAGAGGCAGACCTTACTTCGGACAGCTTTATGCCGCGGCTCAGGGGGCGGCCGCTGGTGCCCACAACATCGAGCGAGGCCGCGCCCGCGAGATCAAGATGCGCCAACTCGTTGCCGCGGCGTGCTCGCAGAAAGGCGCGGAGTCCAGAATTCTGGAGGTGGGATCATGGGCAGGATGGAGCGCGATCGTCTGGGCAAACGCGCTCAAGGATCTCAATCGAAAGGATGGCCGCGTGGTCTGCGTGGATCCCTGGGCAAGTTACCTGGATCTTAAGGCCAACCCTGACCCCGTTTACCGCGCCATGGCGGCGGCCACAAGGAGAGACGCGATCGTGGGCCTTTTTCACCACAACGTGCGGAGCGCCGGACAGTCCGATGTGGTTCACGCCTTTCGGGGCACCTCGGACGAGTGCCTGCCGATGCTCCGCGGTTCCTGGTTTGACCTGGTGTTTATAGATGGTGACCACTCGTACGATGCGGTGAAGCGCGATCTCGCGAACGCCGGTCGCCTGGTGCGGAGCGGGGGAATCCTTGCAGGTGACGACCTCGACCTCCAGTTTGGCGAGGTTCACGAGTCGGATCTGCGCCGCCAGTTAGGTTACGATTTTCCTCTGGATCCCTCCTCAGACAGTCGATATCACCCCGGCGTGACTCTCGCTGTTTGGGAATTCTTCAATCAGAGAGTATCGTCCTGGGATGGATTGTGGGCTATGCGGAAGACCGAAGGAGGCTGGGAACAGGTCTGCCTCCCGGCCGGGTGACATCAATCGTTTTGCCGAAGACACCGGATTGGCTTGATATCGCTCTGGCTGAGGTAGCGGCTTGGGCTTGTGGAGCAGCCAGATTTATTGGCAGCTTTGGCTTGCGAAAGGCTCTGCATCGATTATTTTACTTTTTTCTTCGCTGAATGAAGAGTGCATTGGCCCCAACCGGTCGAACCAAGTCGAACGTATCACCACAGCGCCATCGAGCATGGGAGCTACTCACCATTTTCTGCTGCCTCGTTGCTGTCCTGGGCGTCTTGTTCCTGAAGGGTTTCCTGCCGGATCGCACGGTCTTCTCGAACGACGGCCCTTTGGGGGCGATTAGTGCGGCCTGCTCGCAATTGCCCGGCGCCTTCCTGGGCTATTGGCAGGACCTAAACTGGCTAGGTGGCACTGGCCCGAACCCCGGACTGACGCTGACGACGGCGCTGGGTATCTCGTTTGGGCCGGTCCTCTTCTCGAAACTGTACGCCCCGCTTGGCCTCCTATTTCTCGGGCTTGCCGCTTGGTTTTGTTTCCGACAATGGAAGCAGCACCCAATCGCATGCATCTTGGGCGCGATCGCGGCTACGCTGAACTCCGACTTTTTCTCCACCGCGTGTTGGGGCTTGGTCTCGCAGCCGATTGCTTTCGGTTTCGATTTCCTCGCCTTGGCGGCGCTGGCGGACGATTCTGGGCGCAGACGATGGCTCAAAGTGATCTTAGCCGGGTTTGCCGTGGGATTGAGTGTAATGGAGGCTTTCGACATTGGCGCGATTTTCAGCCTGGTGATTGCGGCGTTTGTGGTCTATCAGGCGTGTGTGGGAGATGGGCCGGCGGTTAAGAGGCTGGTTCAGGGCGTCGTGCGGGTCGGGTTGGTGGCGGTTTTTGCGGGGTTTATTGCCGCGGCGGCGCTTATAACCCTCGTTGGCACCCAGATCGAGGGGGTCGCCGGGATGAGGCAGGACACCAAGACCAGAGAACAACATTGGATGGAGGCCACGCTCTGGAGCCTGCCGAAGCGCGAGGCCTTGGATATTCTCATCCCCGGCATTTACGGTTTCCGCATGGACACTCCTAACGGAGGCGCTTATTGGGGCGCCGGGGGCAGGTCTCCGGCCTGGGACGCCTATTTTGCGTCAGGCGAGAAGGGGCCGCCACCCCCTTCAAGCCAGCCCCTGCGTTTCAGCGGCGGCGGGCATTACGCCGGAATCCTGGTGGACTTGATTGCGCTCTGGGCGGTGCTCCAATCGTTCCGGAAGGAGAAGAGCGTGTTTTCGCCCAAACAGCGGAAGTTTATCTGGTTCTGGGGTGGCGTGGCGGTCGTCTCATTGTTGCTGGCCTTTGGGCGGTTCGCGCCGTTTTACCAGTTCTTCTACGCCCTGCCTTACGCCTCAACGATTCGCAACCCGGCCAAGTTCATTCACGTTTTCGAATGGGCGCTCATCATCCTGTTCGCCTACGGCCTGGACGCCTTGGCGCGCCGTTACCTGGAGCCGGCGGAGGGAACGGCCCGCGACCTCTCCAGCCAGCTTAAGGCCTGGTGGACGAGGGCGGCGGTGTTTGACCGGCGCTGGGTCATCGGCTCGGCCATGGCCCTGGGCATCGGGGCGCTGGGATGGCTGGTCTATGCCGCCTCACGGGACCATCTTGTCGCCTATTTGCAGCAGGTCGGCTTCGAGGACGCCTCAAGCGCCAACGCGATTGCCTCCTTCAGCATCCGCCAGCCTCTCTGGTTCCTCCTCTTCCTGACGCTGGCGGCGGGCCTGGTGACGCTGGCGCTCAGCGGCTATTTCAGCGGACGCCGGGCGCGGACCGCCTCGGTCCTGTTCGGCCTGCTCCTGGTGCTCGACCTGGGCCGGGCCAATGTTCCCTGGGTGGTCACCTACAACTGGAAAGAGCGCTACGCCTCGGACCCCGTCCTGGACATCCTGCGTCAAAAGCCTTATGAACACCGCGTCGCCGTCCTGCCGTTTGCGGCGCCGGGGCAGCTTGGGTTCATCAACCAGTTTTACAGCCTGGAGTGGGCCCAGCAGCAGTTCCAGTTCTACAACATCCAATCCCTCGACGTGGTCCAGATGCCGCGTCCCCCGCTCGACACGGTGGCCTATCAGGCCGCTCTGAGGCCGAACACCAACGCCGTCACCATCCAGCGCCTCACCCGCCTCTGGGAGTTGACCAATACGCGGTATCTTATCGGCGCGGCGGGCTATCTTCACGTTCTGAACCAGCAACTCGACCCGGTCCAGCACCGCTTCAAGATTGCCGCCGCTTTCAACGTCGGGCTTAAACCCGGCGTCGAACATTACACCGGCACGCAGGATTTGGAGGCCGAGATAACGCCCAACGGCCCGTACGCGCTCTTCGAATTCACCGGCGCCCTGCCCCGCGCCAAACTCTATTCAAACTGGCAGGTGAGCACCAACGACCAGGCCACCTTAAAGGAATTGCCCGACCCGGCGTTCGACCCGGAGAAAACCGTGCTCGTGGCCGAACCGGTGGGCGCGCCGAAACCATCCGCCACCAACCAGGCGCCGGGGACGGTCGATTGGGTCAGCTACGCGCCGAAGGACGTTGTCTTGAACGCAAAGGCCGCAGCCAAGTGCATTCTGCTGCTGAATGACCGGTTCGACCCGAATTGGCACGTGACCATAGACGGCAAACCGGCCGCCCTGCTGCGCTGCAATTACATCATGCAGGGGGTGAAAGTGCCGCCGGGTGACCACCGCGTCGAGTTCCGTTTCGCCCCGTCGCCCATCGGCCTGTATGTCAGCCTGGCCGCCATCGGCGTGGGTTTGTGCCTGGTGGGATTTCTGGTCGTCTCCAGGCCGGCGGCACCGGAGCAAGAGCAGGAAAAGCGCCAGGAGAAGCGAAAAATGCCATCAAGGAACTGTTGCACGAGCACCTGATCAACTACACCCCGGGTTACGTCTTGGAGGAATTGGAAGAACAACCGCTGGTGGACAACCCCGAGCTCAGGGAACTGAAGAAACGCCGGGCCGGGTTGGCCGGTGAGTTGAACCGCTTGAAAGTTGAATTGGCCAATCACGCGCTCAAGCCGCCGGCCAAAAAACGCCGGACCCCACTCCGGAGCGAAAAGGAGGCACGGGACGACATAACGGTGGTCGAGGGTAAGATTCTCTTGGTGGATGAGCAACTGGACAAACTGCCCTCGGAGGTTCGCTTTGACCAGGCTCACGCTGGAGAAAAATTGCTCAAACTCAACCACGAGAAAAAGCGGTTTCTGGATGGCATCCAGGTATTTGTCTGCAACGTAGAAGCCGAGATGTGCCGCCTGCTCTTAAAACATTATGACTGGCACAAAGAGGTGGTACCAGCCTTGGCGATGATTGTCGAGCGAACGGGCCACGTGAAATTGGAAGGAGGGCGGTTAGGCGGCGGTAAGAAATTAAGGTGGCAACCTGCCTTGTTCTTTTGGCGCCTGGCTTCGTTGCTCACTCGTTACAGATCCCGCGGATATGCGCCTCGTTCGCGCCTCGCCAGACGCCAAAATCCCCGCGGCATCTTGCCACCTTAATTTCTTACCGCCGCCTTAGAGGTCACGTTGAGAAGATTCACAGACCGGGAAATCGACTATGCTGCCCGGCACCTATGCGAGGATCTCAACCGCATGCAACCCGTAACCCTGGACAAATTTCAGTTTCCGATCCACTATGGCGTCGAGTAGTCATGCCAGCAGAAATTTTCTGAAAAACCCGCGAAAAGCTGATGGTTTGCTCAGACCTCTGTAGTATTGACAACAAGATTGAGAATTCCTGCCGCCGAAGTGGAAACTGTTATCAATACTAAGAACCGACCCCGTGGCGTGAGGGATTTACCCCATAAGGAAATCGTGATTGGCCCTTGCGACCACGCGTTCTTACTCCATGATCAATAATCTTGCTCCCTCCCTGCGTTGCGTAGGCCGGCGTCGGGAGGCCAGGCAAGAGCCATGCTGGGATTAAGTCACATTTATTTTGTCGGTGCAGAGCGCTCGGCGGTTCCTGCCGGGCCGGGGCGGTCCCGAACGCGCTCGGCGGCCCCGATCCCTGGCAGGGTTGGCCAGCCGGCTCCGCAACGAGTCGGTCCGGCAGCGGAGACGGAGGCCTTATCGCCCCTGATCGAATTCGTCCTGCGGCAGAACGGGCTGGACCCCTCATGCTATCAATCGCGAGCGTTGAACCGCCGTTTGCCGGCCTGCCTCCGCAGCCTTCGCGCGCGGTCAGAGTCCGCCGCCATGGCGGCCCTGAGCCGAGACTCCGCGCTTGGGCCGGTGGCCTTGAGCGCGCTGCTCATTGGCGTAAGCGGTTTCTTTCGTGACCCGGCGGTTTTTGAGCACCTCCGTCAGGCCACATTTCCTGAAGCCCTCAGAGCCGGTGGCGAACTGCGCGTCTGCAGTGTTGGCTGTGCGGCCGGGCAGGAACTCTATTCGGCGGCAATGCTCTTGGACGAGCTTGGGGGGCTGGCGCACAGTGTGTTGGTGGGAATGGATTGCCGCTCCCAGGCGGTTGACCAGGCCAGGGCGGGCCGGTTCGAAGCCTCCGATCTCGCCGGCATCAGTCCCGAACGGCTGACGCGGTACTTTCAGAAAGAGGGCAACGGCGCCGTGATTTCGCCGGCTCTGCGGAAGCGCACACGCTGGCACGTGGCCGATCTCCATGACTGGCCTGACACCGAACCTTGGGACATCATTCTGTTTCGCAACGTCGCCATTTATCTCGAACCGGAGCAAGCAGCGTCCGCTTGGCATCGGCTGGAGCGCGTCCTCAAGCCAGGTGGGTTCCTGGTGACCGGCAAGGCCGGACGGCCCCCTTCCACTATGGCGCTGAGGCGCGAATCCGGGTGCGTCTATCGCAAGCCCGAACACCGAATCCATGGGCCAAGAGCACTCTCCATCTCCTGAGCGGCGACCGTCGTTTCTCATCTCCCTGGCCCTCTTCGCGGTGGCCATGGCCGCCATGGCCTGGCTCAAACTGAGCCTGTTGCCGGAGCGTTATGTTTCTCTGAGCTACGTTTTACCGCTGCTGCTCTGCCTGTGGCACAAAGATCGGCGTCTCTTGTGGTCGATGGCAGTCGGATTCTCGGCCATCAGCGCCCTCAAGACAGTTGAGATGCTCGCAGGCAGGGTTGGCACGGCGCCATTTGACGTGCTGCGCTGGCTCATGGAGCTGATGAACATCGGCGTGGTAGCCGTCACGATTCACCTTGTCCTGAACCTGACCGGCCGGCTGCGCGGCAAGAACGCCGAGATGGCGCGGGCAAACTCGGAGTTGACCGCCCAAAGGGAGGAAATCGCCGGGCAAAATGCCGAACTCCAGGCCCAATCCGAGGAACTAACCCAGCAAAATGAGGAACTCCAACAACAGGGCGAGGAACTGGCTCGCCAGAACGAGGAGTTGCTCCAGCAGGCCGAGGAACTCGACCGCCAATCGGAGGAGCTCCAAACCCAGGCCCGCGAGCTGCAAGCGGCCAACCAGGAGCTGAATCACCGGCAATCCATGCTCCAGACCCTCCTCGGCTCCCTGGGCGGGGCGCCGGACGAGCATCAGATGCTGGAGCGCGTGTGCCAGGCGCTCGTGGCCCTAATCGGCCAACCCGGCGCCGTGGCCGCGATGCTGGAGCGGGTGGGAGACGAGTTGGTGCTTCGCACTCAGTCCGGCTCTCCGAAATTAACCGACGTGCGCAGGCCCTTTGCCCGCTCCTTCGCCGCCCTGGTGCTCGAACACAATCGCACGGCATTCGTGGACGACCTCCTTGCCAGACCCGACTTGGTCGTTCCCCAGCCCGCCGGCTGCGCCTTCCGCTCCGTGCTCGCGGCGCCACTTCGCTTGGATGGCAAACCTCTGGGTGTCGTAAAGATCTACGCCGCCGCCCCGGGCACCTGGACCGGCGAGCAATTCCGGATCATTGAATGGGTAGCGGCGCAATGCTCGCTGGCATTGAAGATCATGCGATTGCAAGAGAGCGTGGCGCACGCAAATAGAACCCTCGAAGAGCAGGTGCGCGAGCGCACCGCCAGTCTCCAGGACCTCGTCAACGAGCTCGAACATTTTTCTTACACTATCACCCACGACATGCGCGCACCCCTTAGGGCCATACGCGGTTTTGCCGGCACCCTCGAAGGGCTGCTGCAAACGGATGAGCCTGGCGAAGTCAAGGATTGCCTGGAGCGCATTACCCGCTCCGCCAGGCGAATGGACCGGCTGATCACCGACGCCCTCAACTATAGCAAGGCCGTGCGGCAGGAGCTGAGCCTCTCGCCGGTCGATGCAGGCGAATTGTTGCGCGGTATTGTCGAATCTTATCCCGACCTTCAGCCGCCCAAGGCCCGCATCCGGATTGAGGCCGCCTTGCCCCGAATCCTCGCCAACGAGGCGGGGCTGACCCAATGCTTTTCAAACTTGCTGGACAACGCCGTTAAATTCGTCCAGCCAGGCAAACTCCCGGAAGTCCGCGTCCGGTCGGAGGTCCGTGACGGCGTGGCTCGATTTTGGTTCGAGGACAATGGCATCGGCATCCCGGAGGCCTTCCGTCCGCGTCTTTTCCAGATGTTCCAGCGGGCGGGCAAGACCTACGAGGGAACCGGTATCGGCTTGGCCCTGGTCCGGAAGGTGGCCGAGCGAATGGGCGGGCGCGTGGGGGTCGAATGCCCGCCGGCGACGGGGAGCCGGTTTTGGGTCGATCTGAAGCTCGCCGCTGCTTCCGCCGAGCATGATGCCGAGGCAGGGCAGAGTGCTCAGACCTCGTGCGGCCAAGCCAATCACGATCCAGGGCGGAGTGGGCCTCACTGAAAAGGTTTCGAGATGAGGCGCAACGCGCGGGGATTGAATCCCGCGCGCCTCAGCCCTGTCCAACGAGCATCCTGATTTATGGCGAGTGTATTGTACGTTGAAGATGAGGAAAGCGACGTGTTCTTCATGCGCCGGGCGTTTCGCCGGGCGGGCATGGAGCAGGCCCTCAAGGTCGCCGTCGATGGGCAGGAGGCCATTGATTACCTGGCCGGGCGCGGCGCCTTTTCCGACCGGCTCGTTTATCCGTTGCCGGCTGTTGTCCTGCTCGACCTGAACTTGCCGACGGTCTCCGGTTTCCAGGTGCTCAGATGGTTGCGCGCTCAGCCGGAGCTTGAGGACTTGCCCGCCGTCGTTTTCTCCTCCTCCGCCCGGGAGGAGGACCGGGCCCAAGCCCGGCAGTTGGGCGCCAATGATTACCTGGAAAAGCCCGGCTCCGGCCTGGAGTTCGCGGGTGTCTTGGAGGAGCTTTGCAGAAGGTGGCTCCGCTTAGACCGAGCCCCCGACGGAGTTGGCCCTTTGAGCGGCCATTAGATTTGACAGCGGATGAGGCGGGTTTGGAGCGTCGGCGGGCATTGAAGTGGGAGTTGGCGCGACGGCTATATGAGATGGATGGGTTAACTCGCAGTTGGCGAAAGCGCGGTTTTGTGCTAGAAAAGAATTGAGCAGCCGGAATCGATGCCGGCTGCTAATATAGGTATGAGACTGTAGTCGAAAATGAAAACCGGGTCCCCCCTCTCAAGACATACGTGGCTGGTTCTGGCTTTGCTCGCCGCTCCGGCCTTGGTGCTGGCACAAACCTCCGCGCCCGTGGTCATCACCAGCGCCGACATGTTCAACCAGACCAACGAGTACTATCGCGCTTACGCCAACAGCGGCACCAATTCCGTCGATGTCACCGCCTACCAACTCGCCAACACCGGTGGCGGGCTCTTGTGGGATTTCACCACCGGGCCCCAGGACGCCACGGACCGCTTCGACTACATCTCCGCCGCCGAAGGAATGGACGGCTCCAACTTCGTCGCCCTGGGGGCGCAAATTGCCGAGAAGAAAATCGACGAGGCCAATCCCAGCGTCACCTCCTGGCTTTATTTCAAACAGGACCCGGTCAAAGGCCGAATCGATTACGGATTCTACGACCCCACTTTCAGTTCCGCCCAACCCGAATCGATGTTCACCAACGGACTTCAGGATTTCCCAAACACCATCCACTACGGCGACACCTGGAGCGGCGCAACCGTTTTCTCATCGATTTACCACGATCCGAACATCGACCAACTCTTTGGCACGAACATTTTTCTCCCCGATCAGGTCACCTACAAGGCCACGGCCAACGTCGATGCCTATGGCGTGGCTATCCTGCCCAAGCTCGGCTTTTTGAACTGTCTGCGGGTGCATGAAATGACCGAATATGATATATCCGTCGATCTGTCCAGCTTGGGGGTCGGCGCGGGCAATTATAACGAGACGGATTATTCCCTTAATTATTATTGGCTCTGTCCCGGCCATGGCATTGTGGCGCAGATCAGTTCCGTCCCAGCCACCTCGCCCCCCAACGATGGTTTCACCACCGCGCAGGCCGTGGTCCGCATGTTCGAAACCAATCATCCTCAGGGCGGCACTCCGCCGCCCACCAGCATTCCAGGCTTTAAGATCATGCTCGGCGCCTCGGGGGCGTTGTTGCAGTGGACGAAGCTGGACTCGCTCAAGGCCTACGAGGTGGATTATGCGACAAACCTCGCGCCCCCGGTTACTTGGCAGCCTCTGGCCACCAACTTGACCTCCAGTTACCTCATCGACCCGGCTCCCGCCAGTTCGAATGCCCCCGCCCGTTATTACCGGGTGGTAGGTTCCAACTGATTGAAACCGTGAGAACCTGCACGCACACAACCCAGCCGAGAGCGGCGCCTGAACAGGGCGGCTTCACCCTGATCGAATTGCTCGTTGTCATCGCGATTATCGCCATCCTGGCCGCGATGCTCCTGCCCGCCCTGTCCGCCGCGAAAGAGGCCGCGCGCACTGCCCGCTGCCAGAGCAACTTGCATCAACTCAGCCTGGGCATGGCGATGTACGTGGATGAAAACCAGGATTATCCCGTTTGTACCTTTGACCAGAACGGCTATCTGGTCCGTTACACCTTTTGGCCCAGCGTCCTCACCCCTTATGTTCGAAACGAGTGGACCAACGACATTTATCGCTGTCCTTCTTACCGTGGCGTTACCCTCGCCGGCAACGACGTGGGCGACCCCCTTGGCTCTTATGGCTACAACGCCAATGGCGTTCAATTCGCCCTGAGCCAGGTCGGCCTCGGCGGCCATTTGACCGACCCCAAGAACCGCTCCTCCATCGTGCCGGTCCGCCCCGCCGCCGTTGTCGCCCCCGCCGACATGATCGAACTGGGAGACGCCAACCTGATGTGGGTCGCCTCGGTAATCCTTAACACCTACTATTCAGTCGATGGCCCGGTCAATTACAGCGGCTATGCCCGCCTGGATATCAACTCCCGCGATGTCTCGGAATCCCCCGGCTTTCCTGGGGCGTCCGGCATCATCCAGGCTACCCGCCACCGCCACCAGGACCGCTTCAACATCGTCTTCTGTGACGGCCATGCGGAGAAAATTCCTGATGCGAAGCTCTTCGAGAAGACCACTACCGCCCTCTCCCGGTGGAACATCGACCACCAGCCCCACCCGGAACTGTTGACAAAATAAGGCCGATCGGGATCGCTCATTAGTACTCCTCGGCCATCTGCTCTCCGCCATGAGCCGGGTTTGGGATGAGGCGCCCCGCCTTCGTATCCACCACCAAGTCCAGGACTTCGAGTGGTACTTGGCCGAGAAGGTTCGGCACGTTCTCGGGCACCTCGACAACGTCAAAGTGCTCGCTCCGTCCCATCAGGGCCAGTTCGACCGGTTCGTATTTGGAGCGAATGGCCTCCCCATTCGTGGGTTGTGAGTGGACGGCACCGATGCGCGCCAGCCCCAGTTTCTTAACCACCGAGGCCTTGAGGCAAAGGCGGGTGGCACCGGTGTCAACCAAGGCCTCCACCACAAAGGAGCGTGGCTTGACGCGGCGGGCGCCCGCCTCCTTGAGGAAGCTGTCCTTCAGGTTAGTGAGTTTGATTTTGACGACCACTCCGCCCATGTCTGCCGCACGTTCCATGGCACACACTGCTCGGCGGTCACCAGAGCGTCTAGGCCGATCTTACACGCCAGCGCAGGCCGGCGCGCCGCAAAGGCCAGTCAGGTAAACACCCCGGTTGCGAGTCTGAGGCGGGAAAACGAAATTTAAGTGAGCTTGGGGCCTTCCTTTCATAGGTGGGAGGGCTCAAGCGGGAGCGACTCCGTCCGCCGGAGCCGCTCTGTTGTACTCAAGGGGTGCGCGTAGCAGAAGTCCAGAGCTTGGAGGCGCCTAGCAACAAGCGCAGGCTGTTCATAACCACGAGGACGGTGCTGCCTTCGTGGCCCACCACTCCGATAGTGAGCGGGATCCTCCCCATTATCGCCAGGGTCACCAGCACCACCACCGTGCCCAGAGAAACCACCAGATTCTGCCGGATGATACGGCGGGCGCGCTGGCTCAAGCGGAAGGCCGCCAGGAAGTTCTCCAGCCGGTCATGCATCAGCACCACGTCGGCCTGCTCCAGCGCCGCGTCCGCCCCCCGCGCGCCCATCGCCACGCCGATGTAAGCCGCTGCCAGGCTCGGCGCGTCGTTGACCCCGTCGCCCACCATGGCGACGTGGCCGTGCCGGGTCAGTTCGCGTATCTCCAGGAGCTTCTGTTCCGGCTTCAGTTCGGCCCGCACGTCCTCCAGGTCCAGGCCCTTGGCAAGATGCTCGGCGGCGGCCTTCCGGTCACCCGTCAGCACCACCGTTCGCAGTCCCTGGCCCCGGAGCTCCTCGATCACACCTCTCGCCTGGGGTCGGATGTCATCCCGCAGGACCAAACGCCCCGCCAGGCCGTCCTGAGCCAGCCAAATCTCCGAGAATCCGGCGTCGGTGACAGCGGCTTCTCCGACCAGTCCTCCGGGAAGGCTCCCGGCCAGCCATTCGCGCCTGCCCAGCAGGCAGTCCCGCCCATCCCTTCGCGCCCGCAGGCCCTGGCCCGTTACCGATTCGAAGTGTTCCAGCGGGACAAGTTCCAACCGCTCCTGCTTCCCATAGCGGGTAATGGCGCGCGCCAGCGGATGACTCGAAAGCCGTTCCAGCGAATACGCCAGTTCCGCGACCTCCCGCTCCCGCCCGGGTGGGAAGCTTTCCACCCTCTCCACGCGCAGTTCTCCCGTGGTCAGGGTCCCCGTTTTATCCAACGCCACAGTTGTAATGGCGGCCATCTTTTCCACCGCCGCCCCTCCCCGAAACAGGATGCCGTGACGCGCGGCCCAGGCGATAGCCGCCAGCACGGCGGAAGGAATCGACAGCACCAGGGCGCACGGGGAGGCCACCACCAGCAGGGTCATGGCATGATAGAACGCGCTCTCTTCGACGTCGCTGGCGGTAAAGGGATTAAAACCCCGGAGCTTCCACCAGACAAAAAACATTACGAACGATAGCCCCAGCACAATATAGGTGTAGTAACTGCTGAACCGGTCGGTAAACTGCTGCGCGGGGGCCTTCTGCTGTTGCGCCTCCTTGATGAGCCGGACGATGCGCTGCAGCGAACTCTCCGCCACCGGGCGCAGCACGACCGCCTCCACCGCTCCCCAGAGATTGAGTGTTCCCCCCAGCACGGTGTCCCCAACCCGCTTTTCGACCGGTGTCGCCTCCCCCGTGAGATTCGATTCGTCGCTGGCGGTCGCGCCATTGGCGATCTCCGCATCGACGGGGAATTGCGCGCCCGGCTTGATCAGCAGTCGCATGCCGGCGCGCAGCTTTTCGACGGCGACCTCCTGTTCATGTCCCTGCGCGTCGATGAGGGTGGCGGATTTAGGAGCTTCGCGGAACAGCGACCGGATCTCGCGCTGCGTGCGGCCCAGGGCGAAATGTTCCAACGCCCCCGAAAGCGAAAACAGGAACAGCAGCATCGCCCCTTCGCCCCAGGCGCCGATGCTCGCGCTGCCGAACGCCACGGCCAGCATCAGGAAGTGAACGTCGATCGCTCCTTGCCGCAGCCGTTCCCAGACTTCCTGCGCCGTAAACCAGCTCCCGGTCAGGTAAGCCAGCACGTAGCCGGCCAAAGAAAACGCTCGCCCGGCGTGAATGAAGAAGGCGCACAAGCCGAACACCCCGCAGAGGCCCGCCGCCAACAGTTGCGCCTTCCATTCATCGATTTCCTCGGCGTGTTCGAGAAACTCGACATCGCGCTGCACGACCTTCGGCCAGGGAATATCTCGCCAGCGCCAGAACGTCGGCGCCGTTGGACAGGTCACGCGCGCAATGGTGGTGGTGTCCGCCTCGTGACGAATGCTGACTCGCCGCCGTTCCGGCTCAGAGAGCGGCTGCCGGCAGGAACCGCAGTTGCCGGCTCCAACCAGCAGGGTGCATCCGCGCTTCTCCACCCCGGTTTGTGCCCGCTCAAAGGTCCGGCTGACCCGCTCAGTCAATTGCGGCACATCCGCCTTGCCCAGCGTGGCCACCGAAATCGTTTTGCGCGCCCGGTCAATCGTGACCGCCTCCAGGGCCGGGCACTCCGTGAGCGCCTCGATAACCGAGCGCGTCAGGCAATTGGTCTCCACGGCCTGGCCGGGGGCGGCACTGGATTTCCCATCCATAATCTTAAGCTATGGAGTAACTGTATCTCCAGTCAAACAGGTTGACAAACGGGAACGACTGCGGTCGGCACGCGGGGGACGCACGACAAAGCCTCCGGCACGCAGCGCAGTCCCCATGAACTTCATCCGATTCGAGGGGCGTTCCTACCAGGACCTCGTGGAAGACTACTACGAGCGGCGCAATCCCCAGCAGTTGGCCTGGAGGCTGGGTCGGCGGATTGAAGAGCTCGGATTCGAAGTCGAAATCAAGGGCCTGGACCTCGCCGCCTCGCCCAAGGCCCCAGAAGCGGGCGTTGCGGCATAGCCCAGCCCAGCCCGTGTTATGAGAGTTTCGTCTTGTTTTCCCACCCCTATTCAGGCTATACCGTTATCCAAAATGACGACCCAGGAAACGACTGTTCCGGTCCCTTATCTCGACTTGCGCGCCCAGATGCGCGGCATCCGGACGGAGATAGATGCCGCCATCGCGCGGACGCTTGATAATTGTTCATTCTGTCTCGGCCCGGAGGTGGCCCAGTTCGAACAGGATTTTGCGCGGTTCTGCGGCGCCGCCCATTGCATTGGGGTTAACAGCGGCACGTCGGCCCTTCACTTGGCGATGGTGCTTCTCAACGTGGGGCGCGGGGATGAAGTCATTACGACGCCCATGACCTTCGTGGCGACTAGTTGGGCTATCTCATACGTCGGCGCCAGGCCGGTCTATGTCGATATCGACGACGCCACGTTCACTCTGGACCCAAAACGCGTCCGAGCCGCCATCACGCCGCGCACCAAGGCTGTCCTCCCGGTCCATCTTTATGGCCATCCCGCCGACCTGCACCCACTGCTGGCCATTTGCCAGGAACATGGTCTCCCGCTGGTTGAGGACGCGGCCCAGGCCCACGGCGCCAAGTACCACGACCGGGTTGTGGGCACGTTCGGCGCCCTCTCCTGCTTCAGTTTCTATCCCGGAAAGAACCTGGGCGCCTATGGCGAGGGCGGCGCCCTCCTCACCCACGACGCCACGATGGCCGCCCGCGCCCGCGCCTTGCGTGAGCACGGCTCTTCGCGCCGTTATTACCACGACGAGGTCGGCTTCAACTACCGCATGGAAGGCATCCAAGGGGCGGTACTGGGAATCAAATTGAAGCACCTTGAAAAATGGACCTCACAGCGGCGCCGAGTCGCCCATCGCTACCACGAGTTGCTCGCCGATACCCCCCTCCAACTGCCCCGCGAGGCGGACTACGCGCAAAGCGCTTACCATCTTTACGTCGTACGCCACCGGCGCCGGGATGAACTCAAGCAGCACCTCGAAGCCAACCGTGTCGGCTGCGCCCTGCATTATCCTCTGCCGCTCCACCTCCAAAAGTGCTACGCCTCGCTCGGTTACAAAGCGGGCGATTTCCCCTATGCGGAGAAAGCCGCGCGCGAGTGCTTAAGCCTGCCCATTTATCCGGAAATGACCGAGGCCCTCATCGAACGTGTGGCCGAGGTCATCAAAGACTTTTTCAAACGCGGCTGAGCCGCTTTTGTGAAACTCCGCAAAACGGGCGCAAGCTTTGGATCGGCAGCGGAGGCCGTGCGAAAGGATCGTGCGTATGCATTAAAAATCGGGCGCGGCGAGCACGGCTCCGAGGAAGGCGCTCTATGAGTGAGAGGCACTCAGCCCTACGGAGTCGGCAATGAGGTCGGTGGGGGCGTTTTCCCGGCTCTTTTTTGGCATGACCTTGACGTTGGCCTCCTCCTGAACCACCAGCGACCGAGGCGGAACACTCGTGGTCAGGAAGACGTTCGCCCCAATGGTGCTGCCCTCCCCTACGACCGTTTCCCCGCCCATAATGGTCGCCCCGGCGTAGATCGTCACGCTGTCCTGGATCGTAGGGTGGCGCTTTTGGCCTCGAAGCTGTTGGCCCTTGGCCAGCGAACTGGCCACCAAACCGACCCCTTGGTACATCTTGACGTGGTTGCCGAGGATCGAGGTCTCGCCCACGACCGTTCCGGTGCAGTGGTCCACAAAGAAATGGGACCCGATCTGAGCTCCGGGGTGCAAGTCCATTCCCGTCCGTGAGTGCGCCCACTCGGTCATAATGCGAGGAATCAGCGCCACGTCCCTTGAATACAACTCGTGTGCCAACCGCTGCACCGCGATTGCCTCGATGAACGGATACGCCACGATCACTTCCTCCCTGCTCAGCGCGGCGGGGTCGCCGTTATAGGCCGCCTCAGTGTCCGTCTGGAGCAATTCCCGAATCCGAGGCAGGCATTCCAGGAATTCCATCGTCAGGGTATGGGCGAAAGGACGGATGTCTTTGCGGGGCAGATTGGGCGGGGGATAGTATTCGAGGCTCTTGCGCACCTCGTTTTCAAGGCTGTGCAGCACCGACTCCAGCAGCGCGCCGGTCTCCGACGCAATGGCCGAAGAATGCATCAATTTCTCATCGAAATAGCCGGGGAACAGAAGGCGCAGCAGGTTCGTCGTCAGCAAACAGACGGCTCGTTTGGACGGAAGATTCTTGCCATCCAGGTGGTTGATGCCCCCGACCCGGCAATATGACGCCACCAAGCGATCGGTTAATTGGTTAATGCTCAACTGCACGCCGAATTATGCGACATGCGCCCCGTCCACGCAAGATGCCCCTCGTCCGCACGGCCGGGCGCAAGCCAAAAACCTTCGGCACGTAGCGCAGCGGCCTTAGTCCTGGTGAAATACTTCCTCCATCCCGGCCCACCATTCGTCCGGCGCGCGGTCGGCCAGCGGCCGCTGGCAGGGCTTGCAAACAGCCCACCATTGTTGCGTGGCCGGGTCGGCGGCCATTTTCGCCATGTCGGCGGCGAAATCGACGCCGGTGTATTCAAAGTAGCTGAACAGGTAATGGCGGCCATCCGGCATCCGGCGCAGGTAGATTGAATAGTTCTGGATGTGGCACTCCTTGATCATCCGCAGAACATCCGGCCACACGGCGGCATGGAGTGTTTTATACTCCGGGATCTTTTCTTCGCGGACACCAATAACGGAACCGTAGCGTTTCATGTTTTTTTCACTTTGTGGCAAGACTGCCAATATAATTACCCCAGGTCAGAAACAACACCGCGCTGGTGAGAACCAGCAACGCGAGGGTGATGGTGGCATGCGTCAGGCGCCGGCACGCACGCCATTCGCGAAGCGCCACGCCGACGAGGTTGCTGAACAGCACCAGCATGATCATGTGGATCGCCCAG
>JAJYHY010000043.1 GCA_021784555.1 bacterium | reverse complement strand
GGAGGTTTCCGAGCGGGCCGGGGCGCTGAAGCGTGCAAAGCCCGCGCTGGGAGCGGCGTCTCTGGGGGCAATTGGGGCGTGCGCGGCGCTGACGGTGGTCAATGCCGGGTATTGGCGGAACAGCGTGTCGCTGTTCGAGCACGCCATACGCGTCACCGACCGCAATTATATCGCCTACCAGGCGCTGGGAATGGCCTTTGCCAACGAGGGAAATCTGCGAGAGGCCGAGACGAATTACCGTGAGTCCCTGGCGATCAAGCCCGACCAGCCCATTACGCACACCTGCCTGGGAGAGGTCCTGTTCCGCGGAGGCGACAGCCAGGGAGCCTACAACGAATACTCAGCGGCCCTCAACGTCGCCCCCAAAGACGCCGAGGCCCACCGGCGGCTGGCGGAGCTCTTGATGAACTCGCAAGACCCGCGCTTCCATGATGCGGCCAAGGCACTGACCCAGGCGCGGCTGGCCTGCCAACGGAGCGAGTACCGCGACCGGGAACTGGTGGCGGTCCTGGCTCAGGCTTGTGCGGCGAATCACCGCACACAGGAGGCCCTTCAGGAAGCGCGGAAAGTGCTGGCCCTTTCGGTTGGCCCGAAGGAGAGGCGAGGCGCGTTGGACCTGGCCGCGAGCATCCGGCGGATGGCACTAGGGTGGCGCTCACAGAAAGGGCGGACGAAAACTCAACAGAAGGGAACAGAGAAAACAAAGACGGAAACTTCGTTTTCTTTGCGCCATTCTGTTGGAAGACGGGACAACCCGTTGATCGAACGCCATCATGCCGAAGGGCGAAAAGGCGGCGGCACCGCGTTGGAAGATCCATGATGCCGTTCCTACGGAACTGGAGAATGTTTGTGGTTGCGGTTTCTACAAAGATGCCGTTCCTACGGAACTGGACAAGGTTTGTGACTGCGGTTCTACAAAGATGCCGTTCCTACGGAACTGGAGAATGCCCCCAACCCTAAAAGGACATGGCCGCATGAAAGATGAGGCAACGACACGCGCGTCCAGACGGACGAAGATCCTGGTTGTGACCGACAGCCCAATTTTGCCCAGCGGTCTGGCCGAGACGACGCGGCTCATCTTCGGCAACCTGCTCAAGCGGTATCCAGAGCACTACGAGGTGCATCAGCTTGGCCTGTTCCAGTGTTATGCCGTCACCACGCCGCAATGGCCGGTCTATCCCACGATGACCTTCAAGAACCGCCAAGGCAAACTCGATTTCGTGCCGGAAGACAAATACGGCCAAAAGACGTTCTTCCGGCTTTTGCCCAAGGTCCAGCCGGACATCGTGTTTGCCTTCGGCGACCCGCAGACGGTGCTGTATCTGTGCCGCCCTCCCAAGGAGCGCCGCTACAAGCTGATTCTCTATATCAACTTCGACGGTCTGCCGATGCCGCCGGATTACGGTCCCATCCTCAACAACGCGGACGTCATCTTCACCAAGAGCGAGTTCTCGAAGAACGTGGTGGCCTGCTGCGTGCCGGCCGTTGCCAGGGACAAGCTGGGCTACCGCTACAGCCCGGCGGACCTGGAGCGATTCTCGCCGGTCTCGAACGAGGTCCGAGCCGAGATGCGGCGCGACCTCTTTCCGGCCTGGATGGGGCAGGAGGCGTTTGTGCTGGGCTGGGTTGGGCGCAACCAATGGCGGAAGCAGAACTGGGTTTTGTATAAGGTGCTGCACTATCTCCGCACGGGCCAATACTTGATCTGCCGAAGGTGCGGGCGGGTGAGCCTCTTCGACTGGGACCCGGCCCGGCAGTTGCACCTGAACGGGGAGGGGTTGGTTTTGGAATCCCGGCCAGGTTACCGGTACGATGTGTGCGGCCACTGCGGCTCGGGCGAGGTCGAGCAGGCCCGGCCATTGGAGGACGTTTTCCTCTGGTGCCATACCCCCGAGGAACCGGAAGAGGCCTGGCCGTTGCGCTGGATCGAGGGTCAGTTTAGCGTTCGTCGCGACCACGACCTCTACTACACGCCCGGGCACGGGCTGAAGTCGGCCCTGGCGCCGGAAGACGTGCCGATGCTTTACCGCGTTTGGGACTGTCTGCTCTACCTGAGCGGGGGCGAGGGATTTGGCCTTCCGGCGTGGGAAGCGATGTGCGCGGCGCTACCAGTGGTCTATACGAATTACTCGGCGCATGGTGAGTTTCTGAGCCGTGGGAACGCGGGTTTGCCAGTGGGGGGCATTTTGCAACCGGAACCAAAGAACTGCATCTGGCGGATGGTGGCGGATGTGCCGGAGGCGATTGAGGCGGTGCGGCGGCTTTATTTCGACCGGAAGCTGGGGCGGGAACTGGGAGCAAACGGGAGGAGGTTTGCCGGGAGATTTGAAATCCAGACACAGTTGGAAGGGTGGCATGGCACTTTCCAACACCTCGTTCGGTTGCCCCCGCCAGCGGTGTGCCCACCTCTCAGCTCTTCGTGACAGGGACAAGGTGCCGGGGCTTGTTTCAGGGCCATGATGCCGGTAGAATCACCGGGCATGGTTCGTCTGCGTTTTGTATGCCTGGCGATAGCGCTGGTCACCCTGCTGCTCTATCTGCCGGTTCGCCATTTTTCCTTTATCAACTATGACGACCCGGATTATGTGACCGAAAATCCCGTGGTTGAGGCCGGCCTGACGTGGGGCGGGGTCGAGTGGGCCTTTACTACCTGGCACGCCAGCAATTGGCATCCGCTGACCTGGCTCTCCCACATGCTCGACTGCGAGGTGTTCGGGTTGGATGCGGGGCCGCAGCACCTGGTCAACGTGCTGTTCCACCTGGCCAACTCCATGCTCCTGGCCGTGATCTTATTCCGATTGACCGGGCGCTTGTGGCCCAGTGCGGCCGTGGCGGCCCTTTTCGCCTGGCACCCTCTCCACATTGAGTCGGTTGCCTGGATTGCCGAGCGAAAGGACGTGCTGAGCACGCTCTTCGAGTTTTTGGCGCTCCTGGCCTATCTGAAATCCAAGGGCATTGGCCCCCAGCCGACCGCACCTGCGAAAGAGGGGCGCAATCCAAGGCGATTCAGCCCGCCAGCCACAGGGCAGGGCGACGGAGCGCGGAAGGGGGGCTTTTGGAAAAGGAGTTTTCCCGGTTCCGGTTGGTATTGGCTGGCCGTGGCCTGCTTCGTCCTGGGCCTCATGGCCAAACCGATGCTGGTCACCTTTCCGTTTGTCCTCCTCCTCGTGGATTATTGGCCGCTTGGACGCCCGTTCGAAAGGGGCTGGCTCCGGTTGGCGGCGGAGAAATGGCCCTTTTTCCTGCTGACCGCGGGGTCGTGCGTCCTCACCTTTCTGGCGCAACGTTCCAAGGCGATTATTGCCCTGGCGCCGTACCCGGTTGGGGCGCGCGTGGCCAACGCCGTGGTTTCATACATTCGATACCTATGGAAGGCGGTTTGGCCGGTGAACCTCTCGGTGATTTATCCGTTGCCTCGCCATTGGCCGTGGACCACTGTAGTAGCCGCCGCGGCGGTGTTGGCCGGCATCTCGATTCTTGTGTGGCTCTTGCGCCAGAATCATCCCCATTTGATCGTCGGCTGGTTGTGGTTCCTGGGAACGCTCGTGCCGGTCATTGGCCTGGTCCAGGTCGGAGGCCAGGCCATGGCCGACCGTTACACATACGTACCTTTAATCGGCGTTTTCCTGGCGGCCGTCTTCGAGGCGGCGTATTGGATCGAACGGCTTCGGATTGGCCGTGTGCGGGCCGGCATCGCCGCGGGCGTTGTGCTGGCCGGCTGCCTTTATGCCGCACGCGTGCAGTTGCGGCCCTGGAAGGACAGTCAAGCCCTCTTCACCCATGCATTGGCGGTGACAACGGACAACGCCGTCGCCCACGTGAACCTCGGCCTGAGTTTCGAGGCGCAGGGAAAGGCCGGGAGCGCCCTAGAGCAGTATCGAGCGGCCTGCCGCATCGATCCCGACCTTGTCCAGGCGCATAACAACCTGGGCAACCTCCTGGCGGCAACCGGCAACACGCGGGAGGCGCTGGTTCAGTATCGCGCGGCGCTTCAGCTCGATCCATCCGCTCCGCTGGCTCACGACAATCTGGGCACATTGCTGGCCCAACTCGGTCAGTACGATGACGCCGTGAGCCAGTATCGGAAGGCCATCCGCCTCGCCCCCGCTGACCCCCGGCCCTATTATCTGTGGGGCAAAGCGCTCCTTCGGCAGGGCCGCGGCGCCGATGCCCTCGCGCGCTTTCGAGACGCCCTCCGCCACGACCCCAATAATCTCCAAACTCTCACCTACATGGCCCGCGTTTTGGCCTCGGACGAGAATTCCGCCGTACGCAACGGGGCGGAAGCCGTCGTCCTGGCGGCACGGGCCAACGCGCTGACCGGAGGCAGGCAGCCGTTTGTCCTGGACACCTTGGCCATGGCCTACGCCGAAGCCGGCCAGTTCCGCGAAGCCCGGCAGATCCTGCAAAGCGCCATCGCCCTGGCCCTCAAGGCGGGTGACAAAGAAGCCGTCTCGGCAATGCAAGGGCGGCTCCGCCTCTACCAGAGGCGCCAGCCCTATCGAGAAACGTCCAAATTGTGAAGTTGTCGATGAAGCTGGCCGGCGTGATCGAGGTCTCTTGCCCGGAGTCTGGTGTTTCGATCAAAACGCGCCTGAGGTGGGGCGCATCCCGTCCGCACCCCCGCATCCCTGCTGAATAAACTCGAAATCCGAAACAATCTCAAATGCGGCAAAGGGAAATGTTCAAAGCTGGCCGTTTAACGGAGAGGAACTGCTCCATGCCCTGGCCCAGAGTGAACTCGACATAAATCATGCGGCTGTAACAGAGCACCATGACGAAGAAGCTCAGGCGCCGAGGGGTGGAGCCGACACGGACCGAGCCGTAACTGCCCCAATCGACCTGGGCGCAGTCGCTGGCGGCAAAGTCGAGCATGAGGTAAGCGGGCTTGCGCACCGGGCGCACCAAGCTGACGAACTCCTTGAGGATGCTGTAGCCGCCGGTGTAGCCCTGGGTTTTGAGCTGCTGAAGGATTTGCTGGGCGGTGTAGGGATGACGCTCCAGCGACGCCACGATCTGGCCTTTGAAGGGGTCGAGTCTGCCCCATGTCCCCGCCCGCATCCTGGAGGTCCGCGCCACTCGCGACTGGCGCTGCCTCTGGCTACGGGATGAAGTCCGTGGCAGAACTGGCACTCACTTGGCTTTCTTCTCCCCCTGCGCCGAGGTCCGGGGAATGATCCAGCTAGCGATGCGGAATCAGATCGAGCAGCGTGGCGCGGCGTTGCGCATCGAGGCCGCCCGAGCCGGCCAGCGCCTCGCGGGCGGCTTCTGGGTCAACGGCGGCGACTTGGGCGAACTGGGCGTTGGCACGAGGGTCCCAGGCGAGTTGTTCGAGGAGGCTCCGCAGAAATGGCTGCCGGCGCGTGTCATTGGCGGGGAGCTGGTTCCACCATTGCATGGCGTAACCGGGCTGAGTGCGTCCCCACTCCGCGAAGGCGGTGCTGCCGGCCACCAGGCTCTGATCGCTGGGCAACTTTGCCGCCCAAGCCAGCGTCCCGGACGGGTCGGTTCGCGCCATGGTCCGGGCCAGGCTCGAATCCACGTAGCCTGGCACTTCACCGCTGCCGGCCGATTCCAGGAAGCTAGCCATGCCCTTTGGGTCGGTCGCCTCCCACTGCCAGGCAACCTGGCCGAGCACTTTCCGCACGGAGCCAGGATCGAGCTTCGAGAGCCAGGTCAGGGCAGCGGCGGGAACGGGCTTGCTCCCGGGAAACGATTCCGGGAACCATTTGCCTGCGACGGCCACCGCGGCCTGTGAACGGGCCGGGGAGGGTGCCATGGCGGACACCATCGCGGCGGCCCCGGCAACGTCCTTTTCAGCCGCGCCTTTGAAGAGGCCGCCAACGGCCTGCGCCAGGGTGCTGCCCTGAAGGTTGGATTGGCACCAAGTCAAGGCGCCACTCGGGTCCTGCTTGGCCCAGGCCCGCACAAAGGAGGGCACGAACTTGCTTTGGACATCGGGGCTGGCAGCCGCGAGCCACGCGCCGGCGGCGTTGAGGTCCTGGCTCGTCCAACTCTGCAGGATGGCGTCGGCCATAGGCTGGCCGAGGTCCGTCCGCTGCTGGAGCGCGAAAGAGAGCGCCTCCGCCGGGGCTGTCTTGGCCCATTCCCGGCCAATCACTGCCAGGGCCTGCTGGGAAGCATAGCCCGCGGGACTGGCGATGGCGACCTCGGCCGCGTGGCGCGGGTCAGAGTCCGCCCACCGCCTGATACCGTCCATACGCGGAAGGAAGTTCTCGATGTGCCACTCGGAGAGGAGCGAGAGTCCGCGTTCCGGGTCCGTTTCGGTCAGCTTGGCGGCGACTTGCATGCGCCAGCCCGCGCGCTGTGGGAAGTCCTCTTTGCCGTTCAGGGCGGAAACGACCGCGTCGGGGTCGCGCTTGAGCCAGGCATTCAGAAGCAGTTGGCTCACTGAGTGAGGAAAGCCGTTTCCCGTTTTGGCGGCGGCCACCAGCGCCTGGAACAACTGCTCCGGCGCCTTGTCCGCCCAGTATTCAGCCACCAGTTGGGTCGCAACCGGGTTGCCTCGGGCCAAGCGGAGCAAGGCGGGAATATCGACGGGCGTCGCCTTCTCGATGGCCGCCCACCAATAGAGCCAATTGGTAACGCCGGAGGACATGGAGAGGTCGCCAGCCAGTTGGGCGGTCAGCGGGGACTGGTAGGTCGCCGCCAGACCGTCGGCGCGCACGCGGCCCTGGGAAGCGGCCTTTCCCGGGGAAGCGTTGGACTCAGAAGCAACCGCATTGGCCCCGGCGTTGTGGGCGCCTGTTGAGAGGCCGCGCAGGGCAAAGCCGGCTGAGAGGCCCACGAGCGCGCCGCCCGCAACCGCCAGGAAAGGAGCAATGGTCTTCATGATGAAATGGAATTAAGGAACCCGCAGTTTGCCAGATCCGTCACTGTCCCGCCCTTTGAGCCATCGCGTTTAAGGCGCCCTCCAGGCGCGCCTTGGCATCCGCGGTCAGCGAACTGTCTTGTATCCACTGGCGGGCGGTTCCAAGGTCGCGGGCGGCCATCGCTTTGACCACGGGCGTCGCCGCCAATTCCCGCTGGGCAGGATCGCTGATACTCAGCGCCCAGTCCCACGCGGTTCGCGGGTCGGTGTTCGAGAGGGCCATGGCCATGGCCTGGGCGCTTCGGTCACGCTCGGTCCCAGGGGACATGGCCGCGACCCACGCCCCGGCGCCGGCTGGGTCAGTCCCGGCCCAGCTTGAGGTAACGTCCGCCATGACAGCCCCGCGCTGGCTGCCAGGGGACATCGATTGCGCCCAGGCGGCCGCCGCCTCCGGGGATTGTTCGGCCCAGGCGTGAGCCAGGGATTGCTCGGCCGAGGCGCGGTCGGTTGGCGGCACCTGGGAAAGTCTGGAGACCCAGGTTTGAGGGTCGCCGAGGTTGTTACCCTGCAAATCCCTGAACGCGGACTCGACCAGCGGTTGCCGAAGCCGTTCAGGGGCCTGGCTCAGGAGGCTATCAAGCCGGTAAAGCATGGAGCCGCCGTTCAATAGGTCGGCGGCCAACGACTGGATCTCGGAATTCCCCTCGGCGGTGTTCGGCAAATCCGGCGCCAGGCGCAAAGCAAGGCTGGGGTCCTGGAAGGCCCCGCCGTTGAGCACGTCCTGGCGCAGTTGCCGGGAAACGCTGTTGTCCGGCTGAGTTTTCAGCCAATCCCAAACCGCCAGCCGCTGGCTGGCCGCGCCATTGAGCAGCGCGTTGCCGATGGCTGGCTCGACTCCGGCCAGGGAGCCATCCGCGGCGCGGGCCTTGAGAAAATCCGCGGGGTCCGCATTGAGCCGCTCCGTCACGGCTTGTACCATACCCATGAGGTCCTCCCTGGTGAGCTGCCCGGGATGAGCGGCTATCCAGGCGACCGTGCCCTGGAAGTCGCTCTGGACGGCCGCCTTAAGCACACGGGCCCCGGTCTCAGTGGCAAAGTAACCCTCGCGTCCGCCGGAGGGAACAAGCCCAATTTCATCCAGGGCATCGGCGGCATTCACCGAGGCCAACCCTACCAAGGCACACCGGATGAGTTCATCGTGATCGACGTTCCCGGGCAGCTTCCTGGCCCAGTTGATGACCCCATTCGGGTCCGATTTCCCCCAGACGCGCGCCACTCCTTCCAGCGCCTGCTCCCGGTTTGGACCCTTCAACCCCTCTGCCACGGTGCGCGCTTGCGTTAGATCCGCCTCCGCCAGCACCGCGAAGGCGTCTCGCACCTTCGTGTCCCAATAATTGTCATCGTCTGGCTTGGGCAATGCCTCCACCACCTCCGCCAAGCGCGAAGGCGCATCCCTGGCGATGTCAGCCAAGGAGTCACGCACGACGCCTTGCCAGGGCTTCCCGGCGGCCAGGAACGCGTTGATTGCGGCCTGCGGGTCCGCCGCCAGCCACTCCTGGAAAAATTGCCGCCGCTGGCTTTGGTCGTGGCCCTTGGCGCCAAAGAAGGCAAAGCCGCCCGCCGGGTCCACTTGCACCCATTCGGAAATCAGCGCGGCGGTGAAGGCGCGCCTCTGGAAGGGGTCCTTGAGCCGGCTGATCGCGTTGAAGATCAAGGGCATCGCCGGACCATCGGTACCATAGACCTCGTGCAAATGGCGCCATTCGGCGAACAAAGGATTGTCCGCAATATGCGGCCTGGCCCCAGCCGTTCGTTCCTTGCGCGCCGCCGCGCGGGCTGAGCGAGCCGGCGGCGCGGGCTGACCGGCGCCGATTCGGTAGCCGAGTGGGACCGAAATTACCGCCGCCACCAGGGCGGCGGACAGGATAAATCCTTTGGATGTGGTCATGACGGTGAGAATGGAGTTTGTTGAAGTTGTAACGGTCGCGGCAGTACTCGAGGAAGCCGATGCCGCCGCGAATACGCCGCCCGCCACCGCTGAGGGCGCTGCCAGCGCTCCGATAGCGGCGGCGACCGCGATAGTGAACACCGCGGTTGGGCTGGTGCGTTTGAGCACGGACTCAACCACGCCCAGCAGCCGATCGCGCAGCATGTCCCGGCCTCGGGCCAACCGCTGCTTGACCGCGTCTTCGCTGATGGAAAGCGTCTCGGCCACGGCGCGCACCGACTGGCCTTCGCGATAGTAAAGGATGAGGGGCAGCCGGTAGGTTTCGGGAAGATGGTTGAGGCTCTCTTGAACCAGGGTCAACTCCTCCGCCCTTGCCGCAAGCTCATCCGGCCCGGGCCCTTCATCGGCCAAATCCATCTCCTCATCCAGGGGCTGCGCGTTCCGGCGCCGGCGCAAGTGCCCGAGCGCCGTGTTCCGCGCAATTTCCGCCAGCCAGCCGCGAAGACGCCCCGGTTCGCGCAAGTCGTCAAAGCGGCGCCATGCCGCAAGGAAGGCCTCTTGAGCCGCATCCTCGCTGGCGGCAAAATCGCCCAGGATACCAAGAGCGATGCCGCAAACCATCGCCTGGTAGCGGGCAACAACCTCAACGAACGCCTGCTTATCGCCCCGCCGCGCCGCCGCCGCCAACTCGGCGTCCTGCCGGGTCTGGTCCGCCGCCCCCACCGCGGCCCGCCTTGCGCCGCTTCCGTTACCATGTCTAAATGCCATGTTCACCATTAGCCCTTCCTTACAACACGATGCAACAAACCGGCTGTTGGTGACAAAGTTCCATCTCGACGCCGGCGATTTCAATGATTGGCTGCCGCCCAATCTGGAGGACGGCAGCGACGCGGTATGGGTTCGCGGCTACATGAACGATCCTTCGGACGCCACCAACACGCTCTATCTGACCGATCCCAGGTATGCCAAACTGGCGCCGTACACTGGAGCCGCGGCTAAACTTTACAAGTGCCCCTCGGACAGGAGCCGGCACGTGCGCACGGTATCCATGAGCCAAGCCGTCGGCTGCAACCCGGGCCCGCCCCTGAGGCCCGTGGACGGTCCGTGGCTCGACGGCACGCACCACCACCTCGCCCGCCACCCGTGGCGGACTTACGGCAGATTCTCGGACATGACGGGCCCCACTCCATCGGGCCTTTGGGTTCTCACGGATGAGAACGCCCTCGGCCTCAACGACGCCGCGTTCGCCCTGAGCATGGAAACGCCGACGGCGTGGCTGGACTGGCCGGGCACCTATCACAATTTCGGCTGTACGCTCGCGTTTGCGGACGGCCACGTGGAGATTCATCACTGGGCCGACGGGCGCACCAGGATGGCGGACGGCGACGACAGCGGAACCTTGCAGCCGAACAATGCGGACATCACGTGGCTGCAGCAGCGTACCTCAGCCAAGGCGGCCGGCGCCCAGAATTGAGACTCAGCAATTCATGGCCCTGGCTGTCCAGCTCGCAAATTCCGATGCAGGGTGGGCCACCCTCATGCTGGCAGCAAATCGCAAAACCAAAACCCTTTCGTGGCGCGCGGGCCGGACGTGGGATAGACATAGGTGGAACCGGAACCAGCGGGATGCGTCGTTTCGACCGGTTCCAGGGGGTACATACACCGTCCCCCCTCCCCGTCGGGCCTTGGCCAAGGCTGCCGCAGGTTGGGCGCTGATTGTTGGTTGTTGGTTGTTCGATGTTTGATGGACCATCCACCATCCCCTCTCCGCCACCGCATCAGCCCCCTTCTCCGCGCTGGGGATTGCTGTCTCGGAAGGATTGACCTTCACAAATGCCTCCGCGATCTCGCCGATCGTGACCTTCTCCCCCTGTTCTCTCCAGCAGGGAAATCCGGGCTATTACCTCGCGCATCACGCATCCGGAGGAAGCGCTGGCAGAGTGGCGATTCGAGTTCGATGAATGGCGGAAGGCCTACGCCGAATTCCAGCGTCCAGTGCAGCTTGGCGTCCCAATACTCATGCTTGAAGGAGAGGGATGCCGGGGCATCTTGTTCCGGAGCCTGCGCTCCAATGGGAAAGAGACCCGCCGGAAGAATCGGTAGAACGGATTGCCGGCCATTCACCCAGAATGCCCCGCGCACACCGGCACTGTCAACCCGCTCGCAGCGCTGGCTGGGCAGGGCCTCCCGCTTTACTTTCGGGCTGGGATCGCGCAACTTAGCCCCCGAATGATGCGACCAGGGATTGTTTCACTGCTGGCAGCCGCGTTGGTGTGCGTTATGGGTCAGCCGACTTTGAGGGCCGACACCACCAACCGGGTGCCCGATTTTAACGAGATTTACAGCTTGGTGCGCGCTCACCTCTCCGGGGAAAGCGCCGCCGAGTTGAACCGGGCGGCTGTGGAGGGCCTGCTGCACGAGTTGGGCGGCAAAGTGAGGCTTGAGGCGGCGAAGAGAACCGCTTCCGAGGAGCCAACCGCGCTGCTGGTGAGCCGGACGAACGTCTTTGAGCGGAACATCGCGTATGTCCGCGTGCGGGAGGTTTCCGCGGGGCTGGCCCAGGCGGTGGGCGGGGCCTGGGAGGGCCTGGGGCGGACGAATCACCTGATTGGGACCGTGCTGGACCTCCGTTACGCCGGGGGCGGTGATTATGCGGCGGCGGCGGCCACAGTCGGCCTGTTTTTGAGCCAAGCCGAGCCGTTGCTGGACTGGGGACAGGGCATGGCCAGGTCCACGGCAAAGTCGGGCGCCATCGGGCGCCCCGTGGCCGTCCTTGTGAACGGGCAGACGAGCGGCGCGGCGGAGGCGCTGGCGGCGGTTCTGCGCCAGACCGGGCGGGGGTTAATCCTCGGCGCTGCCACGTCGGGGCAGGCGATGGTCAAGCAGGCATTTCCCTTGAAGGACGGCCAGCGCCTCTGGATTGCGACGACGCCCGTTCGGCTCGGGGACGGGGCGGAGATTGGCGCGGAGGGCCTCAAGCCGGACATTCCGGTGAAGGTCGGCGCTGCCAACGAACGCACCTATTACGAAAATCCATTCCAGCGGATTGTCAGCGCACGAAACGCCACCGCCGCCGCCCTGGCCGCCAGCCTCGGACTGAGCGTCACCCAGGGCCCCCCGCCTGTGCCTCTGAACGAAGCTGAGTTGGTGCGCGAGCACCAGGAGGGGCTTTCCCCCGATGAAGCGCCTCCGCCCACCCTAAAGGCGCGGCCCCAACGGCCCGTTGTGCGGGACCCGGCGCTGGCTCGCGCGCTGGACTTGTTGAAGGGCCTGGCCGTGGTCCGGCAAGGACATCACGGATTTAGCCATTGACCATTCGGCGCCGCCTGCGCATTTTCCAGTCCGTCGCCACATCGATGAAGACGATCCTTTTTGTTTGCACCGGTAATGTCTGCCGCTCGCCCATGGCCGAGGGGGTCCTCCGCCACGGCCTTCGCGGCCGCGGCGACTACCGCATCATGTCCGCCGGGCTGGGAGCGGCTGAAGGCCAGCCGCCCAGTCCCTACGCGGTGCAGGCATTGAGGGAATTGGGAATCGACATCAGTTTCCTGCGAAGCCGGATGCTCACCGCGGAGATGGTGCGGGAAGCAGACTACATCCTGGGGATGACCCACAGTCACATCGACACGGTCATGATGCTCTTCCCTTACGCGGCGGAAAAGACCTTCCTGCTTCGCGAATTCGATGAGACCCTGGACACCTTCGAGAAGGACATCAGTGACCCGATTGGCGGTTCTTATGAGGTCTATCTCAACTGCCGCGACCAGATCGAGCAGGGCATCGCCTCCCTCCTGCGCTTTATCGAGCGGGAAGAGACTCACGCGATGGTTGGCGCGGGGGCGACGGTCGCCTTGGGGGCCGATCACGGGGGATTTGATCTCAAGCAGGGCCTGAAGCAGCACCTCGAGCAAAACGGAATCAGCCTGGTGGATTTTGGGCCCGGCTCCGACGCGCCTGTCGATTATCCCGACTACGCCCAGGCCGTGGCTCAGAACGTGGCCCTGCGCCGCTCTCAGTTTGGCGTCTTGATCTGCACCACCGGCATCGGCATGAGTATTGCCGCCAACAAAGTCCCCGGTGCCAGGGCCGCCCTGGTCAGCGACCTGGAGACCGCCGTGCTTGCCCGGCAGCACAACGACGCCAACGTCCTGTGTCTGGCGGGACGGCGCACCTCCCTGGAGGAAGCCAAGCGCATCCTCAATGCCTTTTTAAACACCCCTTTTGAAGGCGGACGACACGACCGCCGATTGAAGAAAATGGAACTCCAAATCAAACCGACCGACTTTCGCCTGCAGCGAGTTGACCCGGAAATCGCCGGGGCGATTGAGCACGAACGCTTGCGCCAAAACGACAACATCGAGCTCATTGCCAGTGAGAACTTCACCAGCCCTGCCGTCATGGAGGCCCAAGGCTCCGTCCTGACCAACAAATATGCCGAGGGCTATCCCCGACGGCGCTGGTATGGCGGCTGTCAATACACGGACGTGGTAGAGCAGTTGGCCATCGACCGGGCAAAGCAGCTTTTTGGCGCCGAACATGCCAATGTGCAACCGCACTCCGGCAGCGGGGCGAATATGGCCGTCTATTTCGCCGTCTTGAAGCCCGGAGATAAGATGCTGACGATGGACCTATCCCACGGCGGCCATTTGACGCACGGCAACAAGGCGAATTTTTCAGGCCGTTTTTTTGAAATCATCCATTATGGCGTCCGGAAGGAAGATGAGCGGATTGATTACGATCAACTGGCCCGGATGGCAAGAGAACACCGCCCCAGGATGATCACCGTCGGCGCCAGCGCCTACCCGCGCGTCATCGACTTCGAGCGGATGGGCCAAATCGCGCGCGACTGCGGGGCCTATCTTCTGGCCGATATCGCCCATATCGCCGGGCTGGTTGCCGCGGATCTCCACCCCAGCCCCGTCCCGCACGCCGATTTCGTAACCACCACCACCCACAAGACCTTGCGCGGCCCTCGAGGCGGCCTGGTCCTCTGCGCGGAGAAATACGCCAAGGCCATCGATTCACAGACCTTTCCCGGCATCCAAGGGGGGCCCTTAATGCATGTCATTGCCGCCAAGGCGGTCTGTCTGCGAGAGGCCCTCCAACCCTCCTTCAAGGACTACCAGGCCCAAGTCCTAAACAACGCCCGCGCCCTGGCCGAGGGCCTTCGCAAGAACGGCTTCCGCCTCGTGAGCGGCGGCACCGACAATCACCTGATGCTGGTGGACGTGGGCGCCCGCGGTTTAACCGGCAAGGAATGCCAGGCGGCGCTCGACGAGGCGGGTATCACCATCAACAAGAACACCATTCCCTTCGAGACCCGGTCGCCTTTCCAAGCCAGCGGCATCCGGCTGGGCACACCCGCCGTGACCACCCGCGGCATGCGAGAGCCCGAAATGGCAGCGATTGCCGATATGATTGCCGAGGTGCTTTTGGATATTCAGAACCTTGACACGTTGCACAAAGTGCGTCATCGTGTAAGGGAACTTACTGCGAGATTCCCGCTGCCCTATTGATGGGGCCGCCAGAGTTGCAGATGCTCCCTTTTGGATTATCCCAGGTTTGAACCAGGCGAGTCCTTGTCCGTCTAACCGAAGGGGCTGATGCCAGCTTTGCGGCAATCTCACCATTAGCCAAACTAGAAAACTTTACTGACACTGACCTATGCCAAGATCCACAAAAAGGCCTCGGAAGCCCAAGACTCAGGCCTCGGAGCCATCCCCCGATACGCCCGTGGAACTAGCCGGCACGGCGACCGCCATTGCCGAGCCCCCACCGGTTGAGGCATCGCGCTCGGTGGAGGAGCTCCAGCCCCCCACCACCCCCATTGAGCCGCGCGAGTCCACGTCCGATGAAGCGCCCGAGCCAACACCAGAGGCGCGCCCTGAAGACGCTGAAGAGGCGCCCCCGGCGACCGAGCAGCGCGCGCGTGAACGCGGCCAGAAGGGCGGCGCTCCCGCCGCCAAGCCCGCGCCCGCTTCCGATAGAGACCGCATCGCCGCTTCGCTCAACATTGCCAAGCTCCAGGCCATGTCCATGCCCGAGCTCAACCACATGGCTCGCGACCTCGGCGTCGAGAACTTCGGCACGATGCGCAAACACGAGGTGATCTTTCACATCCTTCAGAAGAACGCCGAACGCGCCGGCGTGCTCTTCTCCGAAGGCGTCTTGGAGGTGCTGTCCGAAGGCTTCGGCTTCCTGCGCTCGCAGAGCTTCAACTATCTGCCCTGCCCGGAGGACATCTACGTTTCACCCTCGCAGATTCGGCGGTTCGACCTCCAAACCGGCAACCTCATCGCCGGCCAAATCCGGCCCCCGAAAGAGAAAGAGCGGTTCTTCGCTCTGCTCAAGGTGGAGGCGGTGGACCAGGAAGACCCGGATAAGGCCAAGGATAAGACGCATTTTGACAACCTTACGCCGCTCTTTCCCGACAAGCGGTTCATCCTGGAAACCGTTAACGACGAGCTCTCCACTCGCGTGCTCGACCTGGTCTGCCCCATCGGCAAGGGCACGCGCGGTCTCATTGTCGCCCCGCCGCGCACCGGCAAGACCGTGCTGATGCAGAAGCTGGCCAACGCCATTCTCAAGAACAATCCGGAGGCCTACCTCTTCATCCTGCTCATCGACGAGCGGCCCGAAGAGGTCACCGATATGGAGCGAACCTGCCGTGGCGCCGAGGTCATCAGTTCCACCTTCGATGAACCGCCCGAGCGCCACGTCCAGGTCGCCGAGATGGTTATTGAAAAGGCCAAACGCATGATTGAGCACAAACGCGACGTGGTCATCCTGCTCGACTCCATCACCCGCCTGGCGCGCGCCTACAACACCGTCCAGCCGCATTCGGGCAAGATCCTCTCCGGCGGTGTGGATGCCAATGCCTTGCACAAGCCCAAGCGGTTCTTCGGCGCGGCGCGCAATATCGAAGAAGGCGGCTCGCTGACCATCATTGCCACCGCCCTGGTCGATACCGGCTCGCGCATGGACGAGGTCATCTTCGAAGAGTTTAAAGGCACCGGCAACATGGAGGTTCACCTGGACCGCGCCCTGGTTGACCGGCGCATTTTCCCTTCGATCAACATTGAGCGCTCCGGCACACGCAAAGAGGAGTTGCTCTATCACCCGGATGAATACGCCAAAGTCGTCATTCTGCGGCGCGCGCTTACCGGCGTTCCCCCCGTCGAAGCAATGGAGTTGGTGTTGAACAAGCTCAAAAAGACCGGCAGCAACATCGAGTTCCTGCTCAGCATGAGTGTCGGTTGACAAACATCGGCGTCGGGGGTCAGTCCTGCATCTTTTTCCGCCACTTCGCCTTCCACTCGTGCGGAAAAAGTGAGGACTGACCCTGGCCCCGCACCCCGGGCGCGACTAAATCCGTCGGTCAGTCGCGAGCCGCAGCCAAAGCGGCAGTCCTCTGCCGCTTTCACCCTTCGCCGGGCGCTACTGACACTTTTAATCGCACCCCCGCATGCAGTGCCAGTTGACAATTTGAGGCCGCTCAAACACTCTGGGCGAATGCCGAAGCCAGTTCTGGGCAAAGGATTGGGGGCGCTATTGGGTGGCACTCCAATAGCCAAACCACCAGGCCCTCCGTCAACCTCCACCGCCACCGCGGATGTCTCCGCGGCCGCTGATGACCGGGAGCGCGTCGAACGCGTGCCCACCGAACGGGTTCAGCCCGGCCCATTCCAGCCACGAAAGGATTTCTCCGCCGAGACACTGCGCGAGTTGGCCGATTCCATCAAGGAACAGGGCATTGTCCAACCGCTCATCGTGCGGGAACGCGAAGGCCGCCTGGAACTTATCGCGGGCGAACGCCGCTGGCGCGCCGCGCAGCTTCTTGGGCTGAAAGAGGTGCCGGTCATTGTGCGCGAGGCGGGCGACCGGGCCATGCTGGAAATGTCGCTCATTGAGAATCTTCAACGGGACAATCTCAACCCCATTGAGGAAGCCCACGGCTACTCGGAGTTGAGCGAGCAGTTTCAACTGACCCAGGAGGAAATTGCCGCCAAAGTCGGGAAGAGCCGGGCCGTCGTCGCCAACGCCCTCCGTCTCCTGAAGCTCAGTGAGGATATCCAGGCCCAGGTCCGCGATGGACGGCTCTCCGTGGGTCACGCCAAAGTGATTCTTGGCCTGGCCGACCCATCGCTCCAGAAGCTGGCCGCCGAACGGATTTTGCGGGAGGGACTCAATGTGCGCCATGCCGAAGCACTCGTTGCCCGGCTGCAATCGCGCGCCGAGAGCCTGGTCGCGGCGGGCAAACAGGGCCCTCCGTTTGGGGCCAATGCTCACGTGGTCAACCTGGAGAACCTCCTGCGCGAACGCCTGGGCACCAAGATCCACCTCCGCTATACCCATGGCCGCGGCGCCCTCGAAATCGCCTTCTTCAGCGACGCCGAACTGGAGCGAATCCTGCAACTGCTGGGCGTCAGCCCGGACTGAGGCAGCGCCTGTCGCCGCGATTATCCCCGTTTTGCGGGCGGTTCCCGCGCTTTTGATTTGAAACAAACCTGCCATTACCCGTGTAATGGAAGATATGAAAATGCGATTCCCTGCGGCGATAGCGGCGCTTTGCCTCGTGGCAGCCAGTTGCGCTTACATCAGTAACATCAACCGGGTTCATGGCGATGGGAACATTGTCACGGTCTCCCGCCCAGTGACCAACTTTCAACAGGTGTCCGTCGGTGGTTGCGGCCATATCACGCTTCTCCAGGGGAACGAGGAAGGGCTGACGATCCAGACAGACTCAAACCTGCTGGCCTATATCACGACCTCAGTCTCCAACGGCCAGCTTTGGATCGGCCCGAACAACGTCAATCTCGAGCCGACGAAAGACATTCATTACGTCCTCAAGTTCAAGGACCTCCGCAGCCTCCGCTGCTCAGGCGCGATCAACGCCCATGCCGAGAGACTAACCGCCCGGAACTTGAACCTGGACGCCAGCGGCGCCAGCTCGCTGCAAATTGATTCCCTGCAGGCCGACCGCCTCCAGGCCGACTTGAGCGGCGCCTCTCACGCTGAATTGGGTGGCGCGGCCGCCAGCCAACGCGTGAGCATCAGCGGCGCTTCCAGGTACGAAGCCGGACGCTTGCAGACCGACCGGGCGCAGGTCACCGCGAGTGGCGCCTCGCATGCCCGCTTAACCGTCAACGGCCCCCTGGGCGCCGACGCCAGTGGCGCCTCCAGCATCCGGTATGCCGGCGAAGCCAGCGTCCGCCCGCACACCTCGGGAGCCTCCAGCATCCAAGCCGTTGATTAGCGCCTTTTAGCTGGAACCTATCCGAAAAGGTCCGGGCCGGCTCACTTCATCGAGAATTAAGGAAACTCGATAAAGTGGCCGATAAAGTCACCCTTTTCGGGTAGGCTCTAGCTGGCGGATAGACTGGGCATCCCACAGCACCCGCTCTGCCCGCAGGAGGCCCGGTCCCCGTCAATTCCCAGGCTCCTGGTTGCACACCGGATGCCACCGTTCGATCAAGTCGTGTTCCTCCGAGCATCGTGCCGCCTGGCCGCTGGTCGAAAGGTGAACGTGGATGTGCGTCGCGCCCTGTGCGCTGGCGTCCGCCACACCGATGTGCCCCTCCAGTCGCTGGTTTAGAGCCCGGGTTTGGGCGATATAGACTGGCAGCCACGTTCCGTCCTCGGCTTGTCGGGCATAGATATAATTGGCCGGCACCGCCTGCTGAAAGCCGGTGTCCAGAGGATGGACCTCGTAATGATACTGCGTTCCTGACTGTCCAGGCCAGTCGGCGAAGGCCGATGACGCCACCGCAGGTTGCTGGTGGCGGTGAAATAAGTTGTTTAAGAAACTCATAATCCCATGCTCCAGGTTTGCTGCGAAGACCACTCACCGGGTGTGGCGAGGCAGGGGGTCGCTACAACAATGACCTCGAACCAGGTTCCAGCCGCCCGGCTGGAAGAAAATTCCCGCTCGGCTGATGGATCTTGTCAGCCCTCTTATCTCAAATGCCCGCCATTTCGTCAACCACAATCGCTCATGCCCGCGGACGAAGGCGCCGCGCCTCGCTAGCCTTGACGAATCACTCGATGGTGTTTGAAGCGGCGGGCGATGGACTGGAAGGACCTCGTGAAAGCATCTGATGTGGAAACGGTCGAGGAACGCACGGCTCGCCGGGAGGAGCAAAGCGGCGTGTTCCGATCCGGCTCGGAATTACCGCTGCGCTCCAAAGAAGTCGAGGACCCGTGATTCCGTCAGCCGATTCCAGTTCCTTTTGCGCGGCTGGCCGGTATAATCAAGCGTATGAAAATCCAGTCTTCCGAGAAGCACTCCATGCAATCCAGCCGAACGTATATTTCACGCCGTTCTTTTCTGAAGCGCTGCTCCTTAGCCGCCGCGGCGGCCGGTCTGCCCCTCTGGTTCGTCGAGCGCGAATTGAGCGCCGCCACTCCCACCGTCACGCGGCTCAGCCCGAATGATCGGCCCGGCATCGGCCTGGTCGGCTGCGGCGGCCAGGGGCGCTACGACACCAGCAACGCCGGCCGCTTCGGGGAGATTCTTGCCGTGTGCGACGTGGACTCAAGTCATGCGGAAGCCGCGGCGAAACAATTTACCAAGAGCGGCAAGGTTCCAACGAAATATGGCGATTTCCGGAAGCTGCTTCAACGGCCGGACATCCAGGTCATCGTCACCGGCACGCCGGACCATTGGCATACCCTGGTGAACCTTGCCGCCATACAAGCGGGCAAGGATATTTACGGCGAAAAGCCGCTGACCCTGACCATCGATGAAGGCAGGCACGTGGTCAGCGCCGTTCGCCAGCACGGAACCGTTTTTCAAACCGGCAGCCAGCAACGCAGCGACCCTCGCTTCCGGCTGGCCTGCGAGTTGGTCCGCAACGGACGCCTGGGCAAACTCAAGGAGGTGCGGGTCTGGCTGCCTGCCGGCCTGCGGGGAGGGCCCTTCAAACCGGTGCCGGTTCCCTCAAGCTTGAACTGGAATTTCTGGCTCGGCCAGGCCCCCAAAACCGCCTACATGCCTCAGCGCTGCCATCTCTATTTCCGCTACTGGTATGACTATGCCGGTGGCACCATGACCGATTGGGGAGCGCATCACAACGACATCGCCTTGTGGGGGATTGGGCTTCCGGGTCCGGTCGAAATTGAGGGCAAACCCCTGGCGCAGCCGATCCCGGGAGGCTACACCGCCTTTAGCGAATACGAGGTGAAATTCACTTACTCTAACGGTGTCATCCACCGGGTGCATACCACCACAGCGGACAACATTTATGGGGGCGTCGCGGACCCGAAGGGGCAACGTAATGGCATCCGTTTCGAGGGGCCGGAGGGTTGGATCTGGGTGAATCGGGGCAGCCTCCGCGCCAGCGACCCGGCCCTCCTGAGGACGCCCCTGCCCGAAGGCGCCCTGCGGCTTTACGTCAGCAACGATCACATGGGCAACTTCTTCGAGTGCGTCCGGACGCGCAAAGCCCCGATCTGCGAGGCGGAGGTCGGCCAACGTGCGGCCACGGTCTGCCACTTGGGCAACATCGCCCTGCGCACCGGCTGGACGCTGCATTGGGACCCCGACGAGCAGCAGTTTGTTGGTGAAAACGCGAAAGAAGCCAGTGCCTGGCTAAGCCGGCACATGCGCCAGCCTTACAACTACGGATTTATCGGGTAGCCCTAGGCTATCCGAAAAGGTCCGGTCCGGCTCACTTCAGCGGCCACTTTATCGCTCACTGTTAATCGAGAATTGAGGAAATTCGATAAAGTGGCCGATTAAGTCACCCTTTTCGGACAGCCTCCAGCTAAGGCTGCACCGGTTTCCGTGTGCGGGTGGGTGGCGGCAGGTAGCGATAGGCGCTGCCGGGATTATCGTTGGAGTAGGCAAAGGCGTCGCGATGGTCTAAAAAGTGTTTCACCGCTTCGACGGGGATGGCAAAACCGAGGCCCTCGCCGAAAAGGATCTTCATATTCGTCACTCCAACGACATCTCCATTGAGGTCAAAGAGCGGCCCGCCGCTGTTGCCCGGGTTGATCTGGGCGGTGGTCTGGAGATACAACTCACCGGCTAACTCGCGCGTTTTGGTGCTGAGGATGCCCTCGGTGACCGTCCGCTCCAGCCCCATGGGACTGCCGATGGCGAACACGCGTTCACCCACGGCGAGCGCATCCGTGCTGCCCAGGACCACGTACTTGAATTTCGGGGCGTCCTTGTCCTCAATCCTAAGCAAGGCAAGGTCGCCGAACTTGTTGATGGCCACAATCCTCACCCGCCGGTAGGTGGTTGGAACCAGTTGCCCGTCCTGGCGATGATAAACCTGGACCGAAATCTGCGTCTCCCCCTGGATCACGTGGAAATTCGTAACCAGGAACCCGTCCGGGTTAATGATAAATCCCGAACCGAGTCCACTGGGCGTCCGGACCTGGACCACGGCCTCTCCAATTTGGCCGACGAGGTCCCGGACGGCCTGAGGAGCGGAGGAGGGGCTGGGCGTGTAATAAAAATGATCGGCGTTGGGCGTGGAGGCCGCTTCACCGGGATGGGCCGCCGAGCCGGCCTTCGAGCGGCTGTCCCGAGAAATGCTCAGGATGTCCTTCCGAGGCACGACCAGCACGGTGTATCCGACATCGACCACCACCTCGTCCGGCTTCTCGACGAGGATCTTGCCCGTGATTGCCGCTCGGTCCTTCAACTGAATCGTCTCCGCCCTGCCGGCGTGAATACCGCACAGGGCCAGCGCCAGCACTAACCCGCTACTCTTTAACATAGCCAAATTGTAATGAGAGGACCGGCCTTTGACAAGTGAAGGACGTGACTATGCCCGCGGATGGGCCTGGTCGTAGGCGCGTTTGAGGCGCTCGGTGGTCAGATGGGTATAAGCCTGGGTCGTTACGAGATGGGCGTGGCCCAAAAGCTCCTGCACGCTGCGGAGGTCGGCTCCCGCATCCAATAGGTGCGTCGCGTAACTATGGCGCAGCTTGTGTGGGGTCAGCCCAGGTTCCAGCTCCGCCATGGCGAGGTATTTCTTGAGGCGAAGCTGCACCTGCCTGGGGCCGACCGCGCCGCTCTTCCCCGCCCCGGCGCAAAAGACAGGCGACTCGCCGACCGGCGCGTGCGGCAGCAACGCCCAGTAGTTTCGGACGGCCGTCAGCGCCGGTTCGCCGATGGGCACCAAGCGTTCCTTCCGGCCTTTGCCGCGGACGCGCACCAGGCGATCTCCCCAGTCGATGTCCTGGGCCGTCAGCCCGCACAATTCGCTGACTCGCAACCCGCACGAATAAAACGTCTCCAGGATGGCGATGTCGCGCCGGCAAAGGAGTCTCTCCGCGTTGCTTGGCTGGCCCGAGGCGGACAAGAGCTTTGCCGGCGCCGCTAGCAGAGATTCCATCTGCTCCTTCGTCAGGAAGCGCGGCAACCGTTTGCCCGGCTTCGGCAAGGAAAGATTCTTGATAGGGGAGGAGGCCATCAGACCGTTCCGGATGAGGAACCTGAAGAATGTTCGCAGAGCCGAGAACCTAAGCTGGATGGCCGCCCGGCTCAGATGATGCCGCCCGAGGAATCGGAGGTACGCCCGGAAATCGTCCCGCCGCAGTTGGTCCCATCCCGGGGTGTCGTGCCCCTCGGAGCGGTGCCAGTCCTGGAAGTCGCGAAGGGCGTGCTCGTAATTGCGCCTGGTGTAGGCCGAAGCGCCGCGGTCGCCAGCCAGATGCTGAAGGAATCGCTCAACCCAGCCGTCCTTTGGCTGGTCTTCATGCGCCATGCTCCTCACCTCGCCTCACCTGGCCCGGTCTGCGCTTCACGTGGAGGGAATTCAAAGATGATTTTGCCGGGCGCCTCAACTACCAGGAACGCAGGGAAGGGGCGTCCAGCCTTCGAAATGAACCCCGTGAGCAGGTCGGTCCGGCCTTCGGCCAGGAGTTTGGCGGCCTGGGTCCGATCTATTGGCTGCTGCAAAATCGCCTTGCTGATCTTGAACTTGCATGGCGACCGTTCCGCCTGGGACTTCTCGCACAAGTAGGCTGACCCGGTCTCGAAAACCGACCCGCCGCATTTGGGGCATTGGCCCAAAGGCTGCTTCCCGGTGAAATCGATTTTTTCCACTTTTTCCGGTCTCTTAGCGCTGGCGCGCGAGGAAGCGCCCTCACCTTTCTTCTCACGCGGCGCGAACTCAAACCCGACTCCGCCATCCTTGATAACCAGGAAGGCCTTGAACGGTTTCCCCCGCTTCGAAATAAACTTCTCCAGCAAATCGGTCTTGCCGGTGCTGAGCAGCTTTTGCATCTGCGCCCGTTCAACCGGCTGTTGGAGGATAATCCGCCCGGAACGAAAATCGCACGTCCGGGCGCTGCCGACTGCCTTCTCGCACACGTATTGCATGGCGCTCTCATAGACCCGGCTGCCGCACTTCGGACAGGTCCCGACCGGTTCCTGGCCGGTGAAGTCCGGCTCGGCGGCGCCGCCGTCCCGTTCGTGCTGTTCCTGGCCGAAGTCGAACTCAGCCTTGTGTTCCGGCGTCAGCTTCAACACCGCGGCAAAGGGCCGGCCCTGCTTGCTGCGAAAGCCCTGCAGTGGCCCAACTCGCCCTTCCCGAATGAGGGTCTCCACCTCCTCGCTCTCCAGCAGGCGGCCTAAAATGACCTTCCGCAACGCGAAATCGCATTTCACGCACTGAAACGCCCGATACCGCTCATGCACCTCGCCGCCGCACTTGGGGCAGGGCGTCTTGAGCACGCCGAAATCGCCCGGAATCGTGTCGTGTTCAAATCGCTTGGCCCGCTCCACGATGTGCCGCGTCATCTCGGCTATCTCGGCCATGAACTCGCTCCGCTCCTTTTTCTGCCGCTGCACCTCGGAGAGCCGGAATTCCCAGTCCCCGGTCAGCTCCGGCTTTGTCAGTTCCGGAATGCCCAACCCGCTGAGCAGTTCCATCAGGGAAAAGGCCTTGCCGGTCGGCTGCAACTCTTTGCCTTGCCGCACGAGATAGGTCTCGGAAATCAAGCCGTCGATGATCGCCGCGCGCGTGGCGGGTGTTCCCAGGCCTTTCTCCCGCATCGCCTCTCTCAGTTCCTCGTCTTCAACCAGTTTTCCCGCCCCCTCCATGGCGCTGAGCAGCGTCGCTTCGGTGAAGCGCGGTGGGGGTTTGGTCTGACTCTGCTTGACCTCGACCGCCTTGGTGAGGACCTGCTCGCCGGCCTGCACGGCAACCAGGTTGGGAGTGTCTTCCGCCGCCGCTTCTTTCCCATAAACCGCCAGCCAGCCGGGGTTGACGAGGACTTTTCCGGTCGTTTTGAACGGCTCGCCCACCACCCGCGTAATGCGCGTGGTCTCCAGATACTCCGCGGTCGGATAGAAAATGGCCAGGAACCGCCGGGTCACCATGTCATAGAGCTTCTGCTCCGGTTCGGTCAGGTTGCGAGGCGCCTGGGTGGTGGGAATAATGGCGAAGTGGTCGGAGACCTTGGCGTCGTTAAAGATGCGCTTATTGGGCCGGACCCATTGCTTTTCGAGGATGGTTTCCGCGAAGGGTTTGTAGGGCGTTGCCCCCAGCATTTGGAGTGTCTGGCGGACCGTGGCCTGGTAATCCTCAGGCAAGGCACGGGAATCGGTGCGCGGATACGTGAGCACTTTGTGCCGCTCGTAAAGGGTTTGCGCCAACTTGAGGGTCCCGGAGGCGCTGAACCCGAACCGGTTGTTGGCTTCCCGCTGCAAGGTCGTCAGGTCGTATAGCAAGGGCGAGATCTGGGTGGTGGGCTTGCTCTCCTCGGTGACGACGCCCGGTTTGCCCTGGCACTTGGCGGCGACGGCCTCGGCGGTCTCCTTGTCCCAGAGCCGTTCCGGCCTCAGTTCCGGGTCGCCATCCCTTTCTGAGCGAACGAATTTTTCGTTGAACCATTTTCCGCTGTATTCTCCAGCCTGTGCCTGGAAGGCGCCGATGACTTCCCAATAATCCCGCGGTTTGAACGCCCGGATTTTGTGCTCCCGCTCCACGACGATCGCCAGCGTTGGCGTCTGCACCCGGCCCACGGTGGTTTTAAAGAAACCGCCTGATTTCGAGTTGAACGCCGTCATGGCCCGCGTGCCATTGATGCCGACGAGCCAGTCGGCCTCCGCCCGGCTCACCGCCGCCGCGGCCAGCGGACGCATCGAGGCGTCGTCCCGGAGGCGGCTGAATCCCTCCCGGATGGCGGCGGGCGTCATCGATTGGAGCCAAAGCCGCTTAATAGGTTTCCCGGCCTTGGTGTATTGGACGATATTCCGGAAGATGAGTTCGCCTTCCCGCCCGGCATCGCACGCGTTGATGAGACAATCGACGTCCTTGCGCTTGATCAACTTGGTTAACAGGTTGAGCCTCGGCTGGCTCTTTTCCAGCGGCTGAAGGTCGAAATGGGGTGGAATCACCGGCAAATGCGCGAAAGACCACTTGCCTCGCGCCGGCTCAATCCCCTCCGGCACCGCCAATTCAAGGAGGTGGCCGACCGCCGACGAAATGATACTGCGTTCGCTCTCGTAGTAGTTCTCGCGCGGTTTAAACCCGCCCAAGGCCCTGGCAATATCAGCCGCGACCGACGGTTTCTCCGCTATGATAAGAGTTTTGCCCATTGTCGTAGTGGCACTTGCACGTAATTGCGGAACGTGCCAAGCTCCGCGCCTGCTGCCGGAAATTGGCCCAAAGGCTTCGCAGTGTCAAAGCTTTCGTGTAGAGAGCATCAGCTATGAGTGCCACGAACAAATGATGAAAACCGTAGCATTGCCCTGTGGGCAAAAAGTGCCGGCCCTCGGGATGGGCACCTGGCATATCGGGGAGGACCCCTCCCGCCGCGCCGGGGAGATAGCCACTCTACGGCAGGGTTTGGAGCTCGGCGCCAGGCTCATTGATACCGCCGAGATGTACGGCGATGGCCGGGCCGAGGAAGTGGTTGGGGAGGCTGCCCAGGGCCGGCGTGATGAAGTCTTCCTGGTGAGCAAAGTACTCCCCTCAAACGCCAGCCGCCAAGGCACGGTCGCCGCCTGCGAACGCAGCCTGCGCCGGCTCAAGACGGACCGGCTCGACATCTATCTCTTGCACTGGCGAGGCAGCGTCCCGATTTCTGAAACGGTCGAAGGCTTCTTGGACCTCCAGCGGGCCGGCAAGATACGGCACTTCGGCGTGAGCAACCTGGACCTGGGCGAGATGGAGGAATTGTGGGCGGTTCCCTCGGGCCGCGCCGCGCAAACCAACCAGTTGCTCTATAATCTCTGCCGCCGGAGCATCGAGTGGGACCTGCTGCCTTGGCTGCGCCAGCACCGCATCCCGGTCATGGCCTATTCCCCGATCGAACAGGCCAGGTTGTTGGAGGATTCCAAGCTCGTCGCCTTCGCCAGGGATGCCGCTATCACCCCGGCGCAGGCGGCGCTCTCCTGGCTCCTGGCCAAGGACGACATCATTGTCATTCCCAAGACCAGCCGGCAAGACCGCTTGGAGGAGAATCTCGGCGCGCTGCGCCATCCGCTCACCGCCCGCCAACTCGCCGAACTGAACCGGCTTTTCCCGCCCCCCGCCGGCCCCCGACCTTTGGAGATGCTGTAAGTCCGGACCAAAACCGAGTTGTGGACCACGAAATACACGAAAACGCGAACGAGAAGCGAGCTTATTCGCCCCTCAGCTCTGCCAATGCCTGCCTGACCCGCCATGCCTTCCTTTCCAGCGCCCCGCGGGCCATTTCGGGTGGCGCACCAGTCAGTTCCTGGACGATTCTCATTGCCCGGCCACGCAGCTTTGAATTGGCGGGGTTCATATCCACCATCAGGTTCTCAACGACCCTGCCCAAGGGCACCATGGCCAGCGTGGTCAGGATGTTGAGGACGAGCTTGGTGGCGGTGCCCGCCTTGAGCCGCGTGGAGCCGGTCAGGATTTCCGGCCCGACATCTACCGCGATGACCAGAGTTGGCGCGGCCGAAGGCGGGACCTGCAGGCGGGGGTTGAAGCAGAGCAAAATGGTGGAAGCATGAAGCTTCCCGGCGGCGCCCAGCGCGCCCCAGACGAAGGGCGTGCGCCCGCTGGCGGCAATTCCCAAGACGACGTCCTTGGCGGTCACTCCACGAAAGCGGACGGCCTGCGCCCCCGCCTCCGCATCATCCTCGGCCCCTTCGACGGACGCCCATAGGGCAGCCTGGCCCCCGGCGATGATAGCCTGGACCTTGTCAGGGGGGACGCTGAAGGTCGGTGGGCACTCGCTGGCGTCGAGCGCGCCCAGGCGTCCACTGGTGCCGGCGCCGACGTAAAACAGGCGCCCGCCCTGGAGAAACGTGCGCACGATAAGCCTGACCGCCGCTTCGATTCGGGCCGATTCGCGCAGAAGCGCCGCGGGCACGCCCGCCTCTTCGTCGAGCATCAGCCGAATTGCGGAGGAGAGAGGCATTTTGTCCAGGTTCATTGAGCGCGGGTTGCGCTGTTCGGTTGGAGAAGGGCCGGTCGAAGCGGGAATGGGCCAGCGCGGCCGGGAGATAACCTGGTTGCCTGCGTCTGCGCCTCGCTCCCCTGCGCGGTTGGGCGTGGGCTCGGTTTGCGCTGTCTCCGCGCCGTTTGCGAAAGCTTCGAGCGGGATTGCCTCTCCCTCGCTATCCGATGCCGACGGTGGGGACGCACCCCGGACTCCTTGTTTTGGTTTTGCGGTTTTCCGTCTGCCCCCGTGGCGGGCTCGAGCCTCCTTTCCGGCCATTTCCACCGCGCCCCACACGGCTTCGCGCTCCAGCACGCCTATTTCCGCCTTGGGTAGCAACGGCCAGATCTGAATGCTCACTTGGCGCACGAAGCGGGGCTGATGGCGGAACAGGCTGCCGGTCAGAAAGAACTGGACGCGCTGTTCCGGTAGCGCGAGTCGTTGGGCGCAGGCGACGGCATCATCGGCCAAGGCAGCGGCGGCGTCCTGGAGAGCAATCCTGGCGAGTCCATCGCCTCGGGCCTCGGCGGCGAAGATTTCAACCGCGAGGGCGGCTATGTCTCTTTTGCTCGCCGTATGAGACCAAGCCATGAGGTCATCAAGTGAACAAAGCTGCAAGACTCTCAGGAGCCGGGCGCCCAAAGAGGGCCATTTGCCGCCCGCGTCGAATTGGTGCATGACGGCTCGCAAGCCCCGCACGGCAACGTCATAGCCGCTGCCGCTGTCGCCCAGGACATGGCCCCAGCCGCCGGCAAAGGCCGTCTTGCCACGCCGATTTCGCCCATAGCAACTGGAGCCGGTGCCACTAATGACCACAATGCGCGCGGCGGGGTCCCCCTTGGAATTTACCTCCGCCAAGGCCAGCGCGATTTCCAGGTCGTTCCCCGCCCAGCACGGCACGCCCGGCCAGGCTCGCTCAGCGGCGGCTCGGACCTGGCTGCGGTCACTTTCGGAAATGACTCCCGCCATGCCGATGCCGACGGCCGAGGGTACGGGCAGTTCCATTCCAATTTCCCGGAAATGAGCTTCCATTTGTGCCGCGGAGATCAAGCGAATGTTAGCCGGTCCTTTCTCAAGGCGGCGGAGGCAGTGGTCGTGGCCGTCCGCCAAAACGGCGACTGCGCGCGTGCCGCCGCATTCCAAGCCGAGATAGAGCGGGCCATCAGGAATTGAGGAGATTCCATTCACGGCGGAGAGCTTCACCATGGTCTGACGCGGGTGCAATCTGAAAAGGCTGGCCTTTTGCTTTTTGGCACCGTTACCAACTCGCGCTTCGCCGGGGTCAATTCGGGCCAGGTGAGCCGCCCCACACGTTGAATCGCACCCGAACGTCCGCTTCCGATTGACGGAGCGAGGCGAGCCGAATAGGTTTAATTGTATGACTGCAATTCTTGAGCCACATCTAATACGGAAAGGAGAATCCATGGGCGAAGTCCGAGTCAAGGTCCGGCTAACCAATTCCGCGGATGCGCAAGCGGCCCAAGCCGGCAGGCTGGCCCCCAACCTGGTGCGCGGCGTGGAAGCCGATGCGCTGGTCGATAGCGGAGCCGTTCGCTCCTGCCTTCCGCCACCGCTGGCTGAACAACCGGGGGTAATCCCATTCGAATCCTCGCTCGTGGAATACGCGGGTGGCCGGAAGGAGGTGGCGGGGCTGGTGGACGGCATCCGTTTTGAAGTAATGGGCCGTCGCTCGGGCGATGAGGCGCTCGTGCTGGGTGACGAAGTGCTTCTGGGCCAGACGGTGCTGGAGAAGATGGATCTGTTGGTGGATTGCGGCGGACGGCGCCTGCTGCCGAACCCCGCGCACCCGGAAGGCCCGGTAAGCAAGGTGAAATAGCCTCTGGGGCACTCTCATTGAGGCAACGCAGCCGCCAGTTCATTCAAGAAAGTCCACGCGCCATCGAGGTCCTGATGGCAACGGGATACCCGGGCCTCGCCCCAAAAAAAGTTGCAACTGGTCTCAGCCCTAAGCAACCGCCAGTGCGCCTGTTCGAGGTCGGGGCCGAGGTCTGTCTCCAGGCCCTGAGCGGCGGCGCGGCGGCGCAGGTCATGAAGCGTCTTGCGGGTTTGCGCGACGCGCTGCAGGGCGTCCTTCTGCGCCCGGGACCCGGTCCACTGGACAAAGCCGGTTCCATGATGCCAGCCGGTGTTCCACGCCCCCTCGCGGACGGTTACCGCGCCGTGGGCGCCGTGCATGTTTATTTAGGTAATCGTCGATGAAGACGGGGCGCACCTCGGTTTCGGTGCGCCGCACTTTGTCGAGCAGCGGGCGGGAACACACAGCCCAGAAGTTTCCCTTATCCGAGACATTCCGGAACCAGCCGCCGTTGTCGCCGTCGGTGCAGGTGGTCACCAGGGGAGGGAAATCGCAGTTCCTCGTGTGCTCATGGACCTCCCACATAAACCAGCCGCAGTCCATCCCCGACTCCTGGGCGTCAGAGAGCGCTCGGTCGCGCACAATGACCACCATCTCATCCTCGCCATACCGCGCCAGGTGGGGACGATAGCGCGCCTCCTCCCAGCGCATCGGGCAGAGCGGTTCAACATGGTTGCTATCCACGATGACATAGCGGTAGCCAAGCCGCTTGAGCAACGGAATCAATTCCATGCAAAAGCCCATCTCCGGCGGCCAGAACCCGTTGAACTGCGTGCGGCCAAAGATGTGCCGTCCAATGCCGAGCCACCGGGACAACCGCTCCTCGCGATCGGCTTCAGGGATGAGGGGCAGCACCGGGTGGTAGTAGCCGGTGCCGAGGACTTGAAAGATTCTTTGGTTTTGCAGATGCCAGAGCAGGTCGCCGCATTTCACGATGCCATAGACCCGCTGCCGGAATTGGGAATCCGCCGGCGTTTCCAGCAGCGTGCCTGAGGTGGAGAGATGAACGCGGGCGACATCCTCGAATTCCCAAAGGGCGCGCGGCATGCGATCCATGGCAAAGAGGATTTCGCGCGCGGCCCATTCGCCGTCGCGCAGGAGGGCGTCCAGATTGCCCGCCGGCTGATGGAAGTTCAATACGAGGGCGTGATAAACGGTGTTCATGGGCTTTTGGGTGTGGTTAAGAGTGGTGGGGCGTGGGGTCAGTCCTCACTTTTTCCGCGGCAATAGGGGACAAAGCGGCGGAAAAAGGTGCAGGACTGACCCCGACGCTTGATAGAAGGTGGTCATGGGCTTCGAGGTTTCAGGTCTTCGCATCCGGCTCTCTGCTTTCCTTCGTCTTCGTTCCACAACCGGAGCAGTCCTTCGCGCGCCTGGTCAAGCAGGCTGGGCGGCTGTGGCCACTGCTCGAGGATAACTGAACCGGAAAACCCCCGGCGCTTCATGCGAGCCACGAAACCGCGCAGGCCGGCGCCATCCCGCGCGGAGGGGCCGGTAAAGAGGGGCAGGTGGCTGTCCGCGTCGCCCCAGTTCTCGTGGGCGTGCAGGTGAATAATCGGGACTTGGGCATCGAGTTGGTCGATGAAGGCCAGGTAGTCGTTCCGGGTCGTGGCGCAGAGATTGGCGTGGCCCAGGTCGAGGCACATCCCGACGCCGCCCAGACCCGGAGGATTGGACGCGCGCAGGCCGGCGAACAATTGGTTGAAATCTTGCGGCGTGGTCTTCGGCGTGTTTTCAACAGCGAGCCAGATCGACTTGGAGACCGCTAACCGCAGGGTGGACAGAATGGCCGTTGCGTGGGCGGCGACTCCCTCCTCGCTATAAAGGTGAACAACAAGCGTGGATGCGGCCAAGTCCTCCGCAAGTTCCAGATCGCGATTCAGAAGGAGGTCCGCTTCGGGCGAGAGTGGGTTTATCGTCCAACGCGCATGGACGGAGAGCCGCATGGAACAGGCCCGCGCCGCCTTGCGGATGTCGGCTCGGACGCAAGGGCTTAAAACCCGCTCATCCCAGCCCGCGCCATCCGGTTTCTTGTCTGGAAACCATTCGAAGGCGTCGAATCGGCGCTCCAGCGCGTATTCGAACGGCGCCATGAGGGTCGCGGCGGAGAAGGCCGTCTGGTTGCCAACCCGAATTGGCGCGTGCGTGTCAACCGAGGCTGAGGCGGAGGAGGGTGGTGTTTTCACGGTCAAGGGCCGGGCTGGAGACGGCGACCTCGACCACCAACTCAGCCGTTGCAGGGTGAGCGGCGGCGAAATCCTTTTCGGTTCCGCGGGTCGCCCGACCGATGGTATTCCTCGACCGAGAGCGGCGAGACGCGCTGGCGGACTTCGGGCAGTTCCAGGATGGCTGACATAACCGATAAAGTTTAACCACCGCGGGCGAACTCGTCGAGGGGAATTCTCTGGCCTCGCCGAGGCGGTGAATCCGCGTTTGCGGGGCTGGTTTGCGCGCCTCAACCCCGGCGAGCCAAAAGCGAGCCTTATGCCATAAATTATAGTGGTTTTCGCCTTGAGCATTCCAGAGGTTGGGTAACCATTGCTTATACGTATTGTTCTCCCTAAAATCAGGTTAGATTTCTTGACCCGTTCCCCGCATTCATTAAATTCCATCCCGTCGCGTTTTCCGGGCTGCCGGAGGCGCCCATTGCAATGAACCTATTTGCGAACATTTTTAAGTCGTCACTTGGCAAGAAGTACATCATGGCCGTAAGCGGGTGCCTGCTGTGCTTGTTTGTCGTCGCCCACTTGATTGGGAATTTGCAAGTGTTCCTCGGCCAGGAATACATCGACCGCTACGGCAATCTCCTTCAGACAAATATCGAGATCCTCTGGCCGGTGCGGGTGATTCTCATCGCCTTGGTGGTTCTGCATATATGGTCGGCGGCGGCCCTCTCTCTGGAGAATAAGGCGGCCCGTCCGGTCGAATACGCGGCCTACCGCCCGATTGGCTCCTCTTACGCCTCCCGGACGATGCTGATGAGCGGCTTTATCGTGTTTGCGTTTATCATTTATCACCTCCTCCACTTCACCGCTCAGGTCAGATACATCAACCTGACCGGCCAGAATTTTAAGGCCTTCATTGACCCGCAAGGCCGGCACAACATCTTCAAAATGATGGTGGTCGGCTTTAGCAATGGCTGGGTCTCCGCCTTTTACATCCTGGGTGTGGGGCTGCTGTGCTTGCACCTCAGTCACGGCGCCAGCAGCATGTTCCAATCCATGGGTTGGCGCAACGCCACCTACCGCAAATTCCTGGACGGCGCCGCCAGGGTGGTCGCCGTCCTCCTCTTCCTCGGTTATATCTCCATTCCGGTGGCCATTCTTCTCGGTTACGGAAAGGCGGCCCTTCGTTGAAGCCCTTATCTTGAGCAGTTTATGAACCTTGACGCCAAAATCCCGGGTGGCCCTCTCTCCCAAAAGTGGGATAAGCACCGCTTCGACATGAAACTGGTCAACCCGGCCAACAAACGCAAATTCGAAGTCATCGTCGTGGGCAGCGGCTTGGCCGGGGCCTCGGCCGCCGCGTCCCTGGCGGAGTTGGGCTATTGCGTGAAATGCTTCTGCTTTCAGGACAGTCCACGGCGGGCGCACAGCATTGCCGCGCAGGGCGGCATCAACGCCGCAAAGAATTATCAGAACGACGGGGACAGCGTTTTTCGTCTCTTTTACGATACGGTCAAAGGCGGCGATTTCCGCTCCCGGGAAGCCAACGTCTATCGTTTGGCCCAGGTCAGCAACAACATCATCGACCAATGCGCCGCCCAAGGTGTCCCCTTCGCCCGCGAATACAGCGGTTTGCTCGCCAACCGGTCTTTTGGCGGCGCCCAGGTTTCCCGCACCTTTTATGCCCGCGGCCAGACCGGCCAGCAACTCCTCCTGGGGGCTTACCAGGCCCTCTCCCGCCAAATCAGCCTTGGGACGGTGCAGATGTTTCCCCGCACGGAGATGCTCGATCTGGTTGTGGTCCAAGGACACACCAAAGGCATAATTGCCCGGAACCTTCTCACCGGCGAAATCACCGCCCACGCCGCTGACGCGGTGGTGCTGGGCACGGGAGGCTACGGCAACACTTTCTTCCTCTCGACCAACGCCAAAGGCTGCAACGTCTCGGCCACCTGGCGGGCCTGCAAGAAGGGCGCCTTTTTTGCCAATCCCTGCTACACGCAGATCCACCCCACCTGCATTCCCGTCAGCGGCGAACACCAGTCCAAGCTCACCCTCATGTCGGAGTCCCTGCGCAACGATGGGCGTGTTTGGGTGCCCAAACGTAAGGAAGACTGCCCCAAACCGCCCGGCTTGGTTCCGGAATCGGACCGCGATTATTATCTCGAGCGGAAATATCCGAGCTTTGGGAACCTGGCGCCTCGGGATATTTCATCTCGGGCGGCGAAGGAGGTTTGTGATGAGGGGCGCGGGATCGGGCCGGGCGGACTAGGGGTCTATCTGGATTTTGCTGATTCCATCAAACGCCTTGGCGAAAACGTCATCCGCGAGCGCTACGGCAACCTGTTCGACATGTATGAGAAGATCACCGGCGAGAATGGCTACAAAGTCCCTATGCGGATTTATCCCGCCGTTCACTACACGATGGGAGGGCTCTGGGTCGATTACAACCTGATGAGCAACCTGCCGGGGCTGTTCGTTATCGGGGAGGCGAATTTTTCGGACCACGGCGCCAACCGGTTAGGCGCCAGCGCCCTCATGCAAGGGCTGGCCGACGGCTACTTCATCCTGCCCTACACCATCGGGCATTACTTCGCCTCCGCGAAAATTCCCAGGCCCTCCGTCTCCGACCCCGAATTCAAGAAGTCGGAGGAGGACGTGCGCAACACGATCAGCAAACTCCTGGCGGTCCGCGGCAAACGCACCGCCACCTCTCTGCACCGCGAGTTGGGCAAGCTGCTCTGGGAAAGATGCGGCATGGCAAGAAATGAAGCGGGGCTGCAGACGGCCTTGAAGCGCATCCCGGAACTGCGCGAGGAGTTCTGGAAGAATGTGAATGTTACTGGCGGCAGCGGCGATCTCAATCAGGCCCTTGAGTATGCGGGGCGGGTCGCCGACTTCATGGAGTTCGCCGAAATGCTCTGCTTCGACGCCCTCCATCGCCGCGAATCCTGCGGCGGGCATTTCCGCGAGGAATTCCAGACGGCGGAAGGCGAGGCCCGGCGTGACGACGAGAATTTCGCTTGTGTGGCCGCGTGGGAATATCAAAGCCCAGGCCGGGCGCCTGTGCTGCACGAGGAGCCGCTGGTCTATGAAGAAGTCCACATGAGCACACGGAGCTATAAATGAACCTGACCCTCAAAGTCTGGCGGCAGAAAGACGCCGCCGCACCCGGCCATTTCGAGACCTGCCAAGCGCGGGACGTCCTCCAGGACATGTCCTTCCTGGAAATGCTTGACGTCGTCAACGAGGACCTCCTTGCCCGAGGCAAGGAGCCGATTGCCTTCGATTCAGACTGCCGCGAAGGCATCTGCGGCATGTGCTCGCTGGTCATCAACGGCATCCCTCACGGAGGCCAGCGCGGCACCGCCACCTGCCAGCTTCACATGCGCCACTTCAAAGACGGCGAAACCATCACCATCGAGCCGTGGCGGGCCAAGGCATTTCCCCTTGTCAAGGACCTCATCGTCAATCGCAGCGCCTTCGACCGCATCATCCAGGCCGGGGGCTTCATCTCGGCCTACACCGGGGGCGCGCCCGACGCCAATGCCATTACCGTGCCCAAACCCACCGCGGACGCGGCGATGGACGCCGCCGCCTGCATTGGCTGTGGGGCCTGCGTGGCGGTTTGCAAGAATGCCTCCGCCATGCTCTTTGTCGCCGCCAAGGTCTCCCATCTCAACCTGCTCCCTCAAGGCAAGGCCGAGAAGGACAAGCGCGTCTGGTCTATGGTTTCCCAGATGGACAAGGAAGGCTTCGGCAACTGCACCGTTACGGCCTCCTGCGAGGCGGTGTGCCCCAAGGAAATCAGCCTTAATTTCATTGCCAAGATGAATCGTGACTATGCCATCGCCACCCTGAAAGGGGAATGACAGAACGCAACCTCAGTGGCGATCATGAGGCGCCGAGTGAGGGCTTGAACCACGAGAGAACAGGGCGTTTCCGCACGCGCCTCGTCAGAAGTCGGCCGCAAGCCAGCGCTATGCCAGAACAGCGGTCGCGTGAGCGCAGTGGAGCCGCTGCCGGAATCAGTTTTGGAACGTATTTACAATGAAAGGGACGAGCTGGACGGCCTCACCAGCGAACAAATGATGCAGTTCCAAAGCCACGCGGAGCCCTCTCTGTCGATGTGATTTGCTCTACACCATCAACAAATCAACTCTCAGGCACCGCCTTGGAGAAGTCACCTTTGAGCGCAGAACGGACATCGCCAGGAAGATTCTGCAAGGCCTCGCGATAGCCGGCCTCTGATTTTAGAGTCCTGACTCCGCGCCCCTGCGCCTGATTTGCAATTGGCTTAGCTCACCCGAAGATGCGCGGTATTCTGTCGTTTCCCGAGCGAATGCCCGCTGCAAGCTGGTGCTCCGCCGCCAAAATGAGGACTGCTGAAGTGATGTCGGGTGTAATTAAATCTGTCGGGCACGGAAGGCGCCGGGGCACTGGCATTGAGTTAAGCAAAGGAGCTACCCCCATGTCCGGTTCCCAGTGAAACTCGAACCCCAAAAAGTCAGACCGCCCATTGTATGGCCCGCCGTTGCGCCCAAAGCGCAGCGTCCTTGGCATTGCACTTGCACCTCTTGCTCAAACCATCGGTCCAGCGCGTGGTGCAGATAGATGTTGGCCAGCACGGGGGAGATGATGCCCCCCTGTGGTGTGCCCGTCTGAGGATGGATGACTTTGCCATCCTCCTCCAGTATCCGCGCCCGCACCCATTTGCGGATGAGGCCCACACTATGGGCCAATCCGACTCCCGGTTTACCTGGCGGCACTTCTTGTCGTTGCGCCGCCCTTCCTGCTTGGTACTCGCAGTTAGTGCGGCAGGCGTTCTCCGGGCCTCCTTCGTTCCGTGTGCTTCCTTCAGCGCGCGCCACGCTCTGAGACCCCGGCAAGCCCCCCTCGCCCTGGCCTGGTACGGGCGAGCGGGTGTTGGATTCGGACAGCAAGACGCCATCTCCGCTTGCGGTTGAGCTTTTCGAGGCTGGATGGCTTTGGCCGGAT
>JAJYHY010000042.1 GCA_021784555.1 bacterium | reverse complement strand
GGCTCCCGCGGGCCAAATGGGAAGCCGAGGCCGGCAAGACATACACCATTGCCGGTCTGGTCGAAGGCGTGAGCGGACCGGTCAAGGTTGATTTTGGGGTGCAGGACGCGTCGGCAGGCTGGAGCTGGATGCGGGAAATTGCCACCAGTGTTCCGGCGGGCAAATGGACCGAGCTGCACGCGACCTTCCAGTGCAAAGAGTCATCCTCGGGCTGGCTGGTGCGTCTCAATTGCCGGCAGGAGAGTGCTGTGTTCCGGGTGGCCCTGCTGCGGTTGAACGAGGGCGATTATGTGCCCTGGCATTTCGGCGCGGCCTTGCCGGCGAACCTGGTGACGAACGGCCGTTTCCAGGCCGGCACGAGGCGTTATTACTTCCAATACGGCGAGCAGCTCAATCTGCGGCGGACCTACCGAAGGTCGTCCTTCGTGATGACGCACCTGCTGGCGAACCTGGGCGTGGCCTGTCCCACGCCGCTGTTGAGCCGCTTCGCCAGCCCAGCCACACACAAGACGGAGGATCGCTGGGCCGGCGGCCTCTACGTGGACCAGGTTGAGGCCTGGGACGACCCGTACAAGAGCTTCAACTGGTAACGGAGGAGGGCCTGGACACGCGCTCTTTCTTGTCACCCGACTCAGGCGAATCTCGAGGCGGCGGATCGTTACGGTTTTTGTGTTGAGTTGGAGGCGCCATCTGCCGGGCGCAGCTTAAAGCTCCGGCGAGGGTAGTCGCCGGATGTCGCCCCAGTTGTCATCGCTCCGGGCGGGAGATTTCATGGTGAACCCACCACCCGATAGAATCGGAAGGACTGGTCTTGCGGAGCGACGGTGGTTTTGGGCGGGCCGTCGTCAAGCCACTCGACGCGGCTGCCGGCGCCGATGACTGGTTGCGGCACGGTCTGCCAATGGATGAAGTCACTGCTGTACTGGATATAGTAGGCTGTGTTCGGCGCGGAGTTGAAGGTCAGGCTGAATGCGCCGTCAGGCTGGCGGGTTGCCTGAACAATCTCCAGCGGTGTGCCGGGAGGGTTGACCACGCTGTTCGTCGTCAGGAGGTCAGCCACGATGTTTGGGCTGGCAAGCGCCATAGGCTGCGGCGTGTAGAATTCGACATAAAAATCCGCCGCCTGACCGGGCGCAATCGGCGAATCGTATTCGACGTAAGGGATTCCGTTCTGCGTGCCGGAGGCGTTGTAAACCTCAGTGCCTGCGGGCAGGTTGGGCAGGAAAACCCGCGCGCCGCTCAAGGGCTGGCTACCATTGTTGCTGATTTCGACAATGGCATAGTAGAGGTTGGTTTGCGAAGCCGGGCTGATAGGGCCGACGACGACGAGATTGGGCGGTTGGAGGGCTCTAAGCACGAGTTGATCGGTCTCGTATTCGAGCTGCCATGTCACGCCGTTGGTGGCTGGGGGCAGAGTCACGCGGCCAAAGACACCCTGGAGGCTGCCATAAGTCAGGAGTGGCCAGATGTCGCCGACTTTGGGCTGGTATCCCGGCGCCAGATGGACCACAAGCCTGGGGCCGCTCCCCTGGGAGTCGAGTCGAAGCAGGTCGGTGACCACGATGCCGTTAGTCTGACCGCCCGCGGTGATGTCTAATGCTCCGCCCGAGCCAATGTACAACTCTTGGGCGGTAAGAGTGCCGCCGGAAAAAAACAGTTCACCTTGGCCTTGATCGCCAATGTAAAGTTCCTGGGTTACGCGATGCGTGCCGCCGGATTGCTCCAGGATTGCAGTGGCGGGAAAGTATTGAGCATCAAGGCTTTCGCCGAAGGCGTTGAGGCAGCCGGCTTGCAGCAGATAAACACCGGTTACAGAGGGGTCCGACCCGCCAATGAGCAAGCTACGGACGTTGTTGGTCCCGCCGTCCTGGTCGAACTCAGCCGCATGCATGCCACTGATGTCCTCAGCGACCGCATCTATCTCTCCACCATGAAGTTCGTAAAGGCTTTGGCCGCCCATGTTCCCCGACATACTGAGATTGTTTTTGGCCACATTGGTTCCCCCGCGCTGGACAAACCGCCCCGCGCCGGCAGCGCCCAAGAACAACTGGTAGCTGGAGAGGGCGCCGCCATCTAACTCATAGTAGGCCGAGGAACCGCTGTTCTCGGCCATCATCAGGGACTTCTCAACCGTGAGCGAGCCGCCCGTCTGGACCACGGAGCCGGTGGCGTCCAGGCCGATGGCCAGGTTGGTTGCGGCGCCCAGGCCGGAGAACAATTGGGCCGTGCCGCCGTCGTCTATGGAGGCGGTGTCCTGGGCGCGCGGGATGCCTTTGGACCAATTGGTCGCCGTCTGCCAGGGGCCGTCTCCGCCGACCCAGGCGGTCTGAATGGGCGCGTTGGGGTTGTAATTGATGACGGTGATCGTGGTCGGAGGCGTGATATGGCGGGCGCCCAGGGAATCACTCGCCACGGCCTCAAGCGTGAAGGTCCCCACCACTTCGACTTTCCAGTTCAGCACATAAGGCGCATGGGTGATGCGGGCGAGGAATTGGTTGGTATCAATGACGAAATCGACGTCGGTAATGGCGCCATCAAGGTCGGTAGCCGTCGCCTCCAGCAACAGGTTGGTCGGGTAATAGACCACCGTGCCGTTCGTCGGCGAGAGGAGTTGGACGGTTAATCTCGAGTCAACGTTAATCGGCAGCGGCTCGGAGACCAGCGCGTTCCCCTGGGAATCGGTGGCGACGGCCAGGGTGAGGTATTTGCCAATAGCCGGGTGCAGCCATTTGTAACTGAATGGCGCGTTGGTCAGCGAGGTCATGAGGACATTGTTCGTGTAGAGGTCCACCTGAGCGGGGGCTGAGGTCAGGTTGGTGACATCGACGCTCAAATCCACGTCCTGACCCGGCAAGTAATCCAATTGGTTGGAAAGCGTGTTCAGCGCGAGGGTCTCCGGTGCCGGCCCAGCCGCCCAAAGAAGGGCGTTGGCCAGCAGGCGCGCTCCGTCGGTGTTTGCCTGCCAGGCGCTGTAAGAGTTTCCCGCGTCGTTGGAGACCGGGAAGAAGTTCAGCTTCACCAATCGGCCGCGTCCGACCTGGCGGGCGGCGATGAGGGCCTGGCCGTTGCTCCAATTCGCGATGCGCAGGCTTCCGGGGGCGAGGGTAACGTTTTGCTCGTAATAAGTGTATGGCCCGCCGGCAAGAGACTGGACGCCATCGAGGATCGGGTGGTTGGGCAGGAGCTTCACGAGGGTCAGCGAGCTGCCAAAGTTGTCGTTGGTTTCGTTCCATGGCAGATAGTCGTCCGATAGCAGCCGCCCGCTTAGCGGATTCTTGGACGTATCTGGCGCGTAAAGCGCCAAAACGATCCCGTGTCCGGCATCTTCGTAATCGGCCAGGACGTCGCCGAGTTGAGGGGCCGCGTTGAAGGGTTGTGAAGCATAAACGAGGAGGGCGTCGTAAGGCAGGAGTTGCGAGAGCGCCGGGACTGGATCGGAGGCGCTCACGGGAATGACATCCACCCCGTTCAAGAGCAACGTCTGCCGCAGCTTGTACTGAACGTCGGCATTCTGCGCGGGTGTGGCGGCGGCCAGAATGGCCACGCGCGGCGCCTCCGGGCTTGGGGCCTGGGCCACGACCGAAACCGAGGCCGAGGTTGCTTGGCTGCCAGAGCTGTCCACCGCGACGGCCCGCACCTGGTAAGTGCCGGCGGGGACGTTCATCCAATCATAGCGATAAGGCGGGCTGGTCACGGCGCCAAGCAAGCGCGTCCCTGCGTAAAAATCGACTTGGGTCAACTGCCCCACCTGAACGGCGGCGGCCGCCCAAAGCGTGAGGCTGGTGCCGCTGGCCAGAACGGTGTTGTTGGTGGGGGCGACGAGGGTGATGCTTGGCGGAGGATTGCTCTGGCCGGGGGTGGGCATTGGGTTGAGCAGCACGGCATATTCGGTGCGGTCGGTGTCGCCGAAGCGCCCCGTCCCAACGATCTGGCCCAGGGCATTGATGGCGTTGGCGGCGGTGATGTGCCATTGGGAATTGGTGGGGAGCAAATCGTTCAGGTCGAACATGACATTGGTCTTCCAGAGGAACGCGCGGTTGTCCTCGGTGGAGCTCGGCTGGCAGTAGCCCACCACGACATTCGAATCGTTGATGCCGTTTGCATAACTGCTGGCCGTCTGGCCGCCGAACGCGCCCAGGTCCTGCATGGCCCCATTCTGATAAACGAACGCATGATGCGTCCCGGCGGCGTTAACCACTGCGTTTCCGACCACCGCGCCCAGGTTGTTAATGGCCTGGGCGTAGGTCCCGTTGCCGCCCAGAGAACCAGGAATGACCTGCATTCCGTGTTGGGGGTCGTAGATGAAGGCCCGATCGCCGGAGGCGCTTTGGGACCAGCCGGCCACCACGCCGGCCCCATTGATGGCATTGGCTTGGCTGAAAGAACCACCGGGTAGCGTCCCCAAATCATGCAAGCGCTGGCCGTCGCTTAAGAAGCCATGCGTCTGGCCGTTGGCGAGCCGGCTATCGCCCGCCGCCTGACCGGCGTCATTGATGGATTCAATAAGGACAGGGGTGCCGCCCAGTGAACCGATGTTGGTGAATTTCCCGTCCTGGTAAATGTAAGCGGTGCCGGATTGATCGTCGCTGGCGGCGACCTGGTCCGAGTCGTTGATAGCCTGGGCGGCGCCCGTCGTTATGGGGCCTTGGTTGAGGAGGGTGAGCACACCGCCGGAGTCAATAAACGGTACGTTGCCGTCACGGGTCTGCCAGAAGCCAACGAAGTCTCCCAGATTATTCAAGCCATAAGCGGCGCTGGCATTCGTGGCGAGCGGCCCGATGTTTACCACCACGTACTTCGGGTGGCCTTCGGGAGGCAAGAAGACGTTCAGACAGGACTCCGCGGAGGAGACGGTTTGGGTTTGGTCGTAAGTCGCCACAACGCTCCAGCAAGCCGGCCTGGCCACCGGCGGGCGCCAGTTCAAGGTATAGGGCGGGTTGGTGACAGATCCGACAAGCTCGTTGCCCACGTAGAAATCGATACGGTCAACTGTGCTGGCGTGCGGCACGACCGACACGACAAGCGGCAACTCCGCACCCACAGGCACACTAGCCCCGTTGGTCGGGGTGAGCAAGGTGAGGGCGGGCGTGATAGCCGGGTTCGGGATGATGGTAACGGGCAAGGGCGGCGACTGGGCCGAGTAGCCGCCGGCATCGTCCACGATGGCTTGGAAGGTGTAGCCGCCGGGCGGGAGGTTGGTGACGGTCCAGGAGAAAGGCGGGCTGCTGACAACGCCGAGGTCTTGGTTGTTCATTCCGAAGTCCACCTCACGGATGGGGTAACCCAGGTCGCTGATCTGGGCCACCAGCGTCACGTTGGTCGGCCCAATCAGCACGGCGTTCGTAGCCGGCGAGATGAGGGCGATGTGCGGCGCGTAGTAACTGGGCGGTTCGGACATCTCGGAGACATGCACCGGCGCCGAGGTCGCCATGGCGCCGTTGTTGTCGATTGCTTGGGCGGTATAAACATCCATCCCAGCGGGCAGGTTGACCAACTGAAACTCGTAAGGCGCGGAGGCGGCGGTGGCGATGAGCTGCCCATCCCGGAAGAGCGCGACTTCAGTCACGGTGCCGTCTAAATCAGTGGCATCGACGTCAATGTCCAGGGCGTTCGTCGTGTAGGACACCGCGCCATCAATGGGCTTGATGATGGCGACGGTGGGCCGGTCATTGATATGAACGCGCAAAAGCGGAGGTAAGACGGCCGGCGGGAGGGTCTCCTGGAAACCGGGATAGCCGGGGTAGCCCTGTTGCGAAACGGTGAGGTCGAAGTCGCCGGGTGCCACGTTGGTCCAGTTGAACCGGTAAGGCGGCTGGCTGAAGCTGGCAAGAGTTCCGACGCCGTTGGTTATGAAATCGATTTCTTGGAGCGTCTTATCCGGGTCGCTCACGCTCAGGGCCAGCGGCACGGTGTCGCCCTCGGTGAACCGGGCGCCGTTTGTGGGAAAGAGCCAACTCAGAACTGGCGGCGTAATCGGCGTATGGACGAGGATGTCGATGGCCGGAGAGGCGCCAATGCCGCCCTGATCATCGGTTGCCCGGGCGGAGAGCTGGTATTCGCCTTGAGCGACATTGGTCCAGGTGAAATCGAAGGGGGCGTTGGTGGCCGAGCCCAGAAGATTGTTCCCGGCGAAGTAATCCACGCGGGCCACTTGCCCATCGCTGTCCTGGGTGTTGACGGTGAGCAGGAAGTTCGTCACCGAATTGCCGGCGACGAGAGGCAGGAAGGCGTTCCGGACTGGGGCGGTCACCGTGACGGTGGGCGGGGCATTACTCAAGACCCATAGAGCCGAAGAGGCAGCCGGTTTGCCGCCCGCGCCAATGAACTGGCCCAGCACAAACAAATCCCGGCCGCTGGCGCCCAGCGCACTGGCATAAGGATAGTCCCCGCTCAAGCCGCTGCCCAGGGCCGACCATGCCGAGCCGTTCCACTCGGCCAGGCCAAGAATGTTCTGGCCGTTGATTTGGTTGAAATTGCCGGCGGCAAAGATTTCGCCGCCCAATATCGCCAGCTCTCGCACCCCGCCAGGTGGGCCGCTGCCCAGGGCCGACCATTGCTGGCCGTCCCAACGGGCAACCCCGTCTGCCGGGCCACCGCCGGCCTCGGAAAAAGCACCGCCGACGAAGACATTAAACCCGCTCACCGCGATGGCCATGACGCCCGGCTGGTAGCCGGGATAAGCCACGCCGGCTCCGAGCGCGTGCCATTGCTGGCCATCCCAGCGCGCGATGGCATTGGCTGGGCTGCCGCCGGCGTGGTCAAAGCCGCCCCCGACATAAAGGTCGTTGCCGCTCACGGCGATGGCTTTTACCAGCGCCTTGCCCGGATCTTCGGCCTTAGTGATCCCATCGCCGAGGCCGTGCCAATTGGCGCCGTCCCACTCAGCGATATTGTTGGCGGGAACACCGCCGATGCTATCGAACATCCCGCCAATATAAACCTTCCCATCATCGGCTACCGCAATGGCATATACCGCCGGATTGAGGCCGCCCAATGGCCCGCCGAGGGCCGACCAGTTCGTGCCATCCCACCGCGCTAAGCTGGGCGCGTAAACGCCTCCCGCGTGTGTAAAGCTCCCGCCCGCATAGAGCGAACCATCCGGGGCGAGGGCCAGGGCCAGCACATTGCCATCCATTCCATTGGCGTTTCCCGTGCCTAACGCGGACCAGTTTCCGTTCGCCCATTCGACCACGTTGCTGGCGCTCATTCCGTGAACTGACGAGAAATGCCCGCCGACATAAACGGCATCCGGGCCGGTCGCCACGGCATCGTAAGAGGCTTCATAACTGCCCTCGATGGCGAAATGGAGCGTGTCCCAACTGTCGGCCGGCAAGGTCGGTGGAACATTGGTCGCGTCGCCGAAATGATCGTATGAGGCAAGGGCCTGCATGCCGGAGACGCCGTAAGTCGTGGCCAGGCCAACCAGGACGGTAGCCGGATAAGGCGGCTGGGGGGTGAGTTGGCCGATGGGCGCCCAATCCAGGCCGTTGGTTCCGACGTAGGCGCTGAAGGTGTTGCCCTGGCGCTGCAGCCGAACCCACACGTCAGGATAGGGAAGTCCTTGGGCCGTGAATGAATCGGGCCAGTTGGTGGTGGCCCCGCCGGTGGACGCCCGATACAGCGCGAGTCCGGAAGCCTTTGGGCTTGCCGGGGTGACCAGCGCGCTGAGTTCCCGGCTCCCGGGGACCAGCGATTCGCGGGCCATCAGCCCCGCTTTGGAGCGCAGAGGATCGGCGTCGAAGTTGGGTACCCGCGCCGCGAGATCGAAATCGCCCGTCCGCGGCGCATAAAGATAATTGAAGCTGTCGGCGGCGCCGCCGATGCCGCTGCCGTCGGTCCACACAGTGAGAGAGCCCGGGGCGGAGGCAAAGGCCCGGCTCACGGTGTTCGTTCGGTCGACGTCGGCTGAAAGAAGCGCTATGAGGGGGACGGAGACGATGGTGTTGGGGGCAATCGGGTGGCCGTCCGAGTCCTGAAGGTTCTTGATGCTGAGCTGAACGCCGTTGGTCAAGCCGCCTGAGACAAACAACTGCACCGAACGCCTGTCGCTCTGCAGGACGGCGCTAGTCACGACGGCCCCGTTGTTCAGGTGGTAATTGGCGACATTGGTTGCGTTGGGGCCAAGGAGTTCGTCGAAGGTGAGACCGATGGTCTGATCGGCGGCCAAGCCGGCAACAGAAGCCACTTTCGGGGCCGTCACAAGGATGTTGAAGTTCACCGGCTCGGCCGCCACGACTGGGGAGCCATTGGTTCCGACGGCGAGCGCCTGAATCGTGGCGGAATGGTTCAAGGAGAATGGACCGCTGTATAAGAGAGCGTTGGTTGTCGGGGCTGAGCCGTCCAACGTGTAGAACAGCCTTCCGCCGGGAAGCGTGGTTGTCATGGCGACGGAGGCGCTGCCTGAATTGGTGTAGCTGTTCAGCGGATTAAAGAGGCTGTTGACCGTGACCACGGGAGCACCCACGGGCATCTCTTCCACCGCCGCCTTAACGAGCCAAAAATCCTGGACGCCGCGCAAAGGGGCGGTTTTTCCGGGCCCCGGCTGGGCCATGCTGGAGCCGGCCAGCAACAACGCGCCGTCGGAGGTCCGCGTGGCGGTCGCGAGGAAATTGTTGCCGATGCCGCCAAAGGAGGCCTGGGCCAGCGCGTTGCCGTCGCTATCGACTTCTATCACGCGCATTGGGGAGGTCATGCCGGAGACGCTGCCACAGAGGAGGTAGCGCCCGTCCGGCCAGGGTTGAATGGCGTCGAGGGATTCGTAATCCTCTCCGCCGTAGGAACGGTCCCACGTCTTTGTGCCGTCACCTGCTATCTTGACGAGCCAAAAATCATCGCTCCCATAGTTGGGGGCGGTCTTGTCGCCGCTGACCTGCGACCAGGATTCGCCTCCGAGCAGGTAACCGCCATCTCGCGTCGGGGCGATAGAGCGGAGGATGTCGTCCGCGGTTCCGCCGTAGGTCTTCTCCAAGAGTTGGTTGCCGGAGGCATCGATGCCGAGCAACCAGTAATCGAGGGATAGGCCATACGCGGCCCCGCCCAGCAGATAATCGCCGCCGGCGGTCGGCAGCATGGTGTTGAGTTGGTTCATGATGCCGGCCCAGGGATACGCCTTCTCCCACTGCTTGTTGCCCTGGGAATCGATCTTGATGACCCAGAAATCCTCGGCGCCGTAAGGCGGGGTGGTCTTGTTGCCGCTGGCGCCGGACTGGGTCGTGCCGCCCAGGAGATAGCCGCCGTCGCCGGTCGGAGCCATCACGGTGAGGTTATCGTCGGCCGAGCCGCCAAAATCGCGCTCCCATTGCTCGTTCCCGGAGCCGTCGAGCTTCACCACCCAGAAATCGGCCATGCCGTAATTGGGTGTAGTCTTGTTCCCGCTGGGGCCGGAGTTGGAACTGCCTCCCAGGAGGTAACCGCCGTCCGGCGTGGGAAGAACCGCATTGAGGTTGTCGGTGTTGGAGCCGCCGAAGTCGGCGTCCCAGAGTTGGTTGCCGGCGGCATCGACCTTGACGACCCAGAAATCATAGTCGCCGTAATTGGTCGAGGCCTTGGACTGGCCGATGCCGCTGTTGGAAGAGCCGCCCAGCAAATAGCCGCCATCGGGCGCCGGGGCAATGGCGTTGAGGTGGTTGAAGAGCGGGCCGCCATAGGACTGGTCCCATTCGCGCAGGATATGGACTTCGAGTGGGACGGTGTTGGTGAAGATGGCCTCATAGACGTTGTCCGTGCCGATAACAATCGTACGCGGATTGTTCCTCTCCCCATCCGACCATTGACTGAAGGCATAGTAGCGCCCTGGCGTCGCGGTCAACGCAACTGACGCGCCAGCAGCGTATTGCGCCAGGGCGGGCGCGGCGGTGATGGCCCCTGAGCCGGTGGTCAGGAGGCGCAGGGGGAAGGTTGTCTGCGTTTGGCCAAGGCCGGCCCGGCAAAGCGCGAGGGCCGCTACCAGGATGAATCGCGTGAGGGTGGGGCCGGTTCGCCGGTGCGGGGTCGGAACGTGATTTCCGGTGGCTCTGTCGTCTCTTAACTCTTTCATTACTGTCATTACTGCAAACCGTATGTTCCAAAGGGGATGCGCCCTCACGGTCCTGCCCAAGGCTGGCATCGCATTTTGTTTCTACCAAGCCGGTGCGACATGCGCAACAAAAATCAGGCTAGGAGCGCTTGGATCAACGTTTCGAATTGGAAATAGACCGCATCCACGTCAGAGTGTTGTCTGGGAAAGTGGCTGAAGCCACCATCGGCGGTCCGGCAAGTGAGCGCCCAATCCGCCCTGCGGTTGATGGCCGCCCGGCACCGCGGCGTGTTGCCGCCCAGTGGCCGCAGAATGAAGACCGCATCAAAGCAGGCGTGGACATCCCAGGTAGGAACAATATGAGAAAGCAAACAAGGGAAGGCGAGTTGAGCGGCCCGAAAGGGCGAAGACCGGCCAGAGCAAGCCGAACAGGCCCGCCGTTATCCAACATGAACGGTGCGCTTTTGACCCTTCATCCTGTGCGGCTGCTCCGGAGCCTCGGTCTGGGGCTCGTGCTGGCTTGGGTCTGCGTGAATGCAGCGGCGGCGCCGACGCTTTGGGACCGCGGCTACACGGCGATTCCGACGCCGCAGCAGGTTACATTCCACGGCGGTGATTTCCGTTTCGGCCCCGGATGGCGCCTGGAACTGGGCACGGGTGTGCGGGCGGATGACGTGGCCGTGACGAGTCTGACGGCGGAGTTGCGGCAACGATACGGCGTGACCCTGGCCACCGGCAGCGGTAGCCGGGTCATCACGCTGGCGATTCAACCAGGGTCGGTGGCGATCGGGCCGACGATGGACACGAACCGCGAGGTCCTCGCGAAACAGGCTTACAGGCTGCGCTTAGCGGGTGATGCGGTCCGCCTCACCGCCAATGCACGCGCCGGTTTGTTCTATGGCGTAGAGACCCTGGTACAACTGGTCAAGCAGGCGAAAGGGTCGCTGTGGTTGCCGTCGGCGGACGTTGTGGATTGGCCTGACCTGGAACTGCGCAATATTTACTGGGACGACAATCATCACCTGGAGCGGATGGCGGTGCTCAAACAAGCGGTGCGCCAGGCGGCGTTTTACAAAATCAACGGCTTCGTGCTCAAGCTGAACGGGCATTTTGAATACCGGCACGCACCGGCAGTGGTTGAGCCTTATGCCCTTTCGCCCGAGCAATTGCAGGAGTTGACCGATTATGGGCTGAAATACCACGTGCAACTGATCCCGTACCTCGACGCTCCAGCCCACGTGGCCTTCATCCTGAAACATCCGGAATACGCCCGGCTGCGAGAGTTCCCCGACTGCAATTATGAGATGAGCACCACCAATCCAGACACTTACAAGCTGCTCGAAGGCATGTACCAGGACCTGCTCAACGCCAATCGGGGTGTGAATTATTTCTTCCTCTCCACCGACGAACCCTATTACGTGGGCCTGGCGGACAACGACCAATGCCACTCGGCGGAATTGGCAAAGAAGCTGGGCAGCGTGGGCAAGGTCGAAGCGCGATTTCTGGACCGAACCGCGGGCTATCTTCATGCGCGCGGACGGACGGTGCTGTTCTGGGGCGAATACCCGCTCAAACCCTCCGACATCCCCTCGTTGCCTTCTTACCTCGTCAATGGGGAAGCCGGCGCGCCGGAATTCAATCGCGCCTTCAAAGCGCACGGAATCCGGCAGATGATTTACACCTCCACCGAGGGAATGGAACCTCTTTTCCCAAATTACGACCGGGCCGCGGCGGCACAGCTCTTTCATCCCATCCAGCCGGCGGACCGGCTCAATGAGATGTACCAGCGGATTTCGTTTGACTCCTCCCGCCGAGACGCAACGCTCATGGGAGTTGTGATCGCCGGCTGGGCCGACGAAGGTCTGCATCCGGAGACCTTCTGGTTGGGCTACGCGACGGGGCCCGCCTGGGGATGGCATCCAGCCTCCCTGCCCCCGGCCGAAGCGAGGCGCTGCTTTTATCGCCTGTTCTACGGCGAAGGGACGGTGGCCATGAACCGGGTCTATCGACTGATGAGCACCCAGGCCGAGTTCTGGGACAGCAGTTGGGACACGGCGCCCTCCACGGCCCGCAAACCGATTTTCGGCTATTCGTATGGCATCTTCAAACCACGGCATCCGGCCCAAGACCAGACGCTGCCGCTGCCCCCGGTGCCGCAAGGCAACTCTCTCCGGCTTGCCTTCGACTGGGCCAAAGCGAATGCCCGGCGCGTCAGGCTGGCGGCGGATGCGTTGCCCGCCAACGACGAACTGCTCGGTCTGCTCCGCCAGAATCTGAAATCGGCGCAGTTCCAGCACTACAACCTGGAAGTGTTTCTCTCGATCGCCGGGCTGTACCGGCAGAACCTTGAAATGATCCGCGAACTGAACGCAATCAATGCCGCCCTTGAAGGGGCCCACCAAGCGGCGCGCAAAGCACATCCCAATCGGGCGGTAGCGGCCCTGGACCAGGCATTGGAGACCGTGGAGCGGATTCGGGACCAGCGAAATCGGGCCCTCCAGGAGGCGGTGGACACCTGGTACGGGAACTGGTATCCGCGGGTGGCGGCGGCGAATGGGCGTACCTACCTGAACGCGGTGGATGACGTAAAAGATCATCTGCCCCTGCGGACCGTGGACATGAGTTACCTCGTGTACCGGGAACTCATCCTACCGCTCGGTCGATGGTATGACCAACTCCAGACGGCGAGGAACCATTACGCCGCAGCCCATCGCCTGTCGCCCAGAACCAGGGCGTTTGACTGGAGTGACACCGGCCATTGGCGGCGGGGGGATTGACGTGTGCCCGCGCACCTCGCCAGAACGGGATTCAATCGAGCCCTCCGAGCAGTGGGTAGCGGGGCGCGAAGCTGGCGCGTGGCAAACCCTGCACGCTGGCGGGCCCGCAGGACGCGCGCAATCCCGATGACGGGGGCGATCTTATCAATGGCGTTATCGCCTCGCCCGATACCTATGTTTCGGCCAACTACATGCCGGCCTACGTGATGTTCGCCCGCGACGTCTCTCCTAAACTTCAGTCTATGGCGAGGGTGCCTTCTGGGCAATCCCTCCAACGCAACCCGCCATTCCCTTGGCGCTCGCTTCATGCGCTGGCGGAGCCTGGTCTCAAGCTGGCTCACCAACGCCTCCAACTCCGGGGCCTGCTCCTTAGCTTCTGTCTCGAGATCGCGGGCAACCCGAGCATCTGCTGGCAAAGCTGGATCTGTCCCTCAAGCCGGCGTTCCGGCGTCGGGCCGGCCGAAATCAGATCTTGTGAAACTCAGTCGCCGATGGAGATTTCGCCCAGGTCCACAGGAACTGAGTCTGCTCCCGGGGGAACGGTGATAGGAAGCGAGACTGGGGCGCCGGAAGTGCCCGAGTTAATCTGCAGGGTGTATTGGCCAGGAGGGACCGAATCGACGCGAAAGGCACCGCCGGGAGCAATTCGCAGGGCGTATTCTGTCCGGTCGAGGACCCACTGAACCCCGTCGGGCGAATCGAGCCAGGTTTGGCGGCGTCTGACGTAGGCCTGAATCATCTCCCTGGCCCGCTCCGGAGATCCGCCTGGGCGGAGAACCGGCATCCGGAGGGCTTTGGGCATTTCGCGATTTTGGACGAGTGAGGCGCGTTGGATGTTCGCCACCCATGTTGTCTCTGAGGCGTTGGAGCGATACACGAGTTTGCCAACCAGGCTTCGCCCAGAACCGCCCAGGATGACCTTGGCCGTTTGTCCGGGACGGACGAGGACCGGCCGGGCGTGCGAACTCCAGGTCATGATATACCCTTGAGTCGGACTGCGGAAACCCGTAAAGACCAAAGCAACCTGGGTTCGTGAGGGCGGCACGTTCGAAAACGTGAAGGCTCCGGTAGTACCAACGGTGGGGGCCTGGGCCATCATGAACGGGAGGCGCCCCACGGAACTGTCGAGCGAATAAAAGGTCTGGAGTCGAACCTGGTCTGAGGGCTTGGTTGAGGGACCGATTCGCACGTGGCCTGCGATAGTACCCGGGGCTTGCAAGGTGATCTCATAATTGGTCTGTCCTTCGACCCAACGGCAGGCGGCTATCCCTCCCGGCGCACCGGCCACAATCCATTGAAGGTCGGTTATCCGGAAGGTCTGAAGATTCCCATCGTCGCCGGTCATAACGGGTGGACCTCCTTGCGCGCTTCGAATCCGGCCATCAGGTTCCAGCAAGGCGTAGTCCCCTTCTCGGAGCATCACGACGGTGCTTTGGGCCGCGGCGGCTCCCGAGGGGAGCTTCAGAGAGATAAAGAGGCCAGGGTCAGGTTGGAGCTTGAAGACGGACTGGCGGGCGAGAGCGGTTCCGTCGATGGTGAGGGGGGCATAGCCGGGCGCCTCGATCCCGAGCAACGCTTGGGCGCCCTGAAGATTCTGGGCTGGGAAGATGAGGTTGCCATCGCGTCCGGTCTGCCGTCTGGCGCCCTGCCAGAACACGGTGCTGCCTCCATAAGAGCGGCCCTCAAGCCAGAAGAACCGGGATACGGGTTTGCCATCGCGAGCATCGACAATCCTGATTAGCCGAATGGCAGGACGTTGAGGAAGATCGATGGAGAGGGACGAAGGCGTTCCCGGCGGCTTCAAAGGAAGGGGAGGGGTGGTGCTCATTGCGCCGAGCAAGGCGACTTGTGCCCACACGTCGCCGTCGGGGCTGTGGGGCCAGGTGAAGTTGCCGTTTTCATCCGTATGGATGACCTCGCCCAGAGCGGGGCCTTCACTCCATTGGTTGGGCAGCACCATGGCATCGGGAACCGGTGAGCCGGACTGGTCTCTCACCGTTCCCGTGCGAGCCTTGCCATCCACCAAGTCGAAGTTGATGTCCGCATTCTTGAGATACCACTGCACCGGACGCACCGCAGGCGCCGCTCGGTCCGAATCGACGAAGACGTATCCCTGTCCGGATTCGAGACCGGTGATGCGGAACTGGCCATTGGAATCGGTCGCGGTCTTGCGGCTGGCGATATCGGTCGGGACACCATAAATGAGGCTGACCTGGGCATTGGGGACGGGTTTGCCTTCGGCAGTCACGCGACCGTAAAGGTCCATCGAGTTTTCCAGTTTCAGCGCCGCCTTCTGAGCGAGGAGGTCTTTGGCACTTACCTGCAAAGGGCTGCCAGCCTGCGGACTCTCCTCCTCGTAGAGCGCGGGGACAAAACCGTGCGCCACGACACTGAGGAACACCTGCTCAAAGCCCTTCCGGAGGCAGGCGGCCTGCCATCGTCCTTGGGAATCGGCGGTGGCCAGGCCGAGTTGCTGCTCCGCGTATTCGCCGCCCGGCGCGCGCTGGATCTGCGAAACCTCGATGCTGGCGCCGGGAACCGGCGTTCCGAGCGAGTCGGTCACCGTGCCGCCGATAGAAACACCCTTGTCCAGTTGAAAATCAATGGGGGTCTTGGAACTGCGGTAACGAACCAGGTCCTCCATCGAAAGAGCGACCCGCTTGGGCAAGTGTGTTCCGCTGAAGAATTCCAGGGCCTCGGGTCGCAAGGCTGTCTGCGGCACAAAACACCAAGCTACACCGTCAGGGCCGGTCCGGAATCCCTTCAACCACACATCGTGACCGGCTATATTCACCAAGACCTGGACATCGGCATTGGTTACAGGCCCTTTGGATTCCGAATCGAGCAAGCGAATGCGGAGCTCTCTTACCACCCCAAAATCAGGGCTGGGCAGGGGGTGTTCGAGAGGAGCTTTGGGTGGCTGTTCAAGAACATCGAGCGTGATGGCGCCGACCAAAGGTGAGCAGCTCTGCACCGCGGATACCAGGTCGAGCGATTCCACTTTCTTGCCCGGGTAAGGATTGTCGATGCGAGTGTGAAACATCTGCAGAAAGACACGGAACGAGGCGGTTTCCCGGCAGGTGCCGACCCACGCCCGGCAAGCATGGGTGGCCAGCGGAGCGACCCGTCTTCCCCACCATTCATCCAGATCGCTGCCGTACTCAAGCCATTGGATGGCCCTCGAGCCGTCGCTGTAATGGAACCGGACACCATAGACCGGCTGGCCATCGGGCACGGAGCCATCGCAGCACTGGAGGAGATGGACGTGCTTGACAAAGGCATCAACGAGGATTCCGCCGACATAGGCCGGTCGATCCGGGTCTCGGGGGTAGCCGATGAGCCCGCAATAACGCGAGATGGAGAATACGGTGCCGGCCGATTCGAGGCTTCCCCGCGGCAGGGCCATCAGTCCGGTCGTCGGCGGTTCGTAGTTGAAAAAGGGATTCGGCTCGTAGGCCACAAGATCGATCTGTCTTTGGATAGTGTCCGCGCCCCGAAGGAGCCAGCGCCCCTGAAAGAACGACAACACCAGGACCGAGAACAAACACCATTGGAGTCGAGTATAAGGTCTCATGTGAAGAAGGAAGTCAGGCCATTCGGTTCAAGCGCCGCAGCAGCCATTCCCCACCCAGTAGGGCGATAATCAGGAGCAGCCAATAAACCGGTTTGCCGATGGGAAACCTGCTCTCATGGACTACCGGCGCTGATTTGCCGGCCAACAGCGACAGCAGTTCGCCACGGGGCAACGCGCTATCCGGCAGCAAACGCCCTCCGGTGCCCTCGGCAAGGCTCTTCAATAAGTCCGGACGGGCGCGAAGCTCCTGGTGCTCCCAATCCTGATTTCTACAAATCAACAAGGCCTCCGCCGCCTTGGCTTGGGCCGCCTCGCCCCGGCGCGCCCGGACGCGGTAGCTGCCCTGGCTGGGGATGGTGAGATCGGCTTGGAAACGCTTGGCATTAGCGTTCCAGGAGGCCGCTTTGGAAACGACCACGTCATTCTCGTTTCGCAGCAACTCGACGATGACCGGTTCATTCTGATTGGTGGGCGAAGCGAGGGCGGCTTTGACGGAGACAGTCACGGTGGAGTTGGGCGGGACGGCGCCTGGCAGGGGGTCGATGGTTAACCCTGAACGTTCCATCCGCTTCTTATTCGCGGAGAGCCACCGCACCGCATTGGCCCAAAAGTTTCGGTAATACCGCCTATCATTGCCGCCATCGGAGGTGGGCTCACCCCAGATGTCCTCAAACTCCATTCCCCAGTAAAAGGTGGTGTCGGAGGTAAAGGCCATGCTGCGCCCGGCGCCGACTTCCTGACAGGCCAGGATGATCAGGGGACCGTATTGGTTGCGCCGGGTCGGATGTTCGAGGAGGCGCACCGCCCCCGGCTTTTCGCGAATCACGACGTTGTAACCGAAGAGGGGCGGGAACGCCTCTGTCCAGGCGTGCCGGATTTCCGCCTTCGTGTCCGCTACCTGGAGCAAGGGGTGGTCCCACGCTCCAGGAGCCACCACCGGCTTAAAGGTATCTTGCAAAGCGGCATCAAAGTCCTGCATTTCAACGGGAATCAGTTTGTTGATGACGGTCCGGTGGTAGCCACCGGCGCCAAAGGCGGTGTGGCCGCCGACCATAATGAATCCGCCGCCGTACTGCGTTACGAATTTGGCGGTCATTTCCAGTTGGTCATTGGAAAACGCGGAGACGGGAATGTCGCTATTGATGATGACGTCCCAGTGCAACAGGTCCTTCATGGTCTTGGGGTATCCCTTGGTGTCGTGCTGAACGCGATAAATGCGGTCGCCGGTTTTGGGGTCGATATAGGCGACTTTGTTTCGCATGAGGGGTGAACCGCCGTATTGGTCGGCATAGAGGGTTTTGGCCTCGATTCCGGGCATGGCGTCCAGCGCCTGCTTGAGGATGAGCGGCTGAAACACACCCTGTTGGGTTCCGGTGCCCTCCATGTAGAGGACACGGACGGTTTCATCCGCCACGTCCAATCCCATCTCGTATGTATTATTGGAAGTTACCTGCTCCCCCGGTTGCGGAGGAATGGCCAGACTCAGGACGTGGAATCCGGCTTTTAGAGGATTGAGTTTAACTCGCACCTCCTGGCTGCCGTCCTCCAAAGTCAACGGCACCCGCTTGATTTCCTTGCCCGCCTCGGACACCACCAACTCCGTCTTGGCGCCTCTGAATCCGCCGCTCCAGAGCTTCACGGCCAAGGATGAGCGCAGATGGGCGACGGCGGGTGCCAAGGGCCGTGCCTCTTCGATAGCGACATCGCCCTTGGGGCTGACGTCTCCGACGGCAACGGCATACACCGGAATCCGCCGTTGATGAAACCGGGCCTCCAACCGGTCGAAGTTGTTGGGCGGCGTTGCCTCGCCGTCTGAGAGAACGATGACGGAACGTAACGTCCCCGGAAACTTGTAATCCAGCACCTCCCCGAGCGCCCGCGAGAGCCGGGACTGCTTCCCCTTGGCGGCAAGCGAAGTCACGTCTTGCACCGCGGCAAGCTCGGTGGAAAAGCCGAACCACGAGGGCTGGCAACGCTTAGGCAATTTGGCCAGGTTACTCTCGATCCAGCTCTTGGCAGCCTGAATTCGCGTCCCATGCGCATCCCGGGTCTGCATGCTGGCGGAGTCGTCCAGAAGCACCGCTACCTGGCCGGGGGGATAAGCCTTTTGGCGGTGAACGTGCTGAGGCCGGAGGATCATGAACAGAACCGCGCAGCAGGCGAGCCACCGCAACACTCCGGCCCCAAGCCGGATGGCGCGGGGAGTCTGCACACGGGCAAAGCGATAGCTCAGCGCAACCCCAATGGCGAGCGCCAGACATATAACGGCCACCACGGGCCAGGAGATGGGCAAGGCAAAATCGAGATAGGACTCAGTTGGAGGACTCATAGGCTTTTGGCTCAAATGAAAGGCGGCGGAGGTATTCGGACACGGCGGCTTGGTAAACCGGCGGAACCGTTTCGACGGCCGTTTCCGTTGAAGCATCCTGTTTCAACATGAGTGCCGCGAGTTGCTTGGAGAAATCGCCTAGAAAGCTGTAACCGGAGAATCCATAAACCCCAACGCTCCGGTAACTGTGGTGATCGAACCGGGAAACCAATTCATTGAGCGCTTTGGCCGCCTGGGAGAGGGCATCTCTTGCCTTCTTCAGTGGCTCCCCGACTTTAAGGGCCTGTTTCGCGCCGCGGCCGGCGAGTTCTTGCAGGCGCTTGAGCATATCGCCCAGGGTGTCAGCCACTTGTTGCTGCTCACCCGCCAGGCGCCGGAGCTCCGCTGCCGGCGGCCGGCTAAGCGAATTGGCTTTGGGCGTTGCGCGGCGCGCTTGGGTTTTGGCTTCCACGTCTCCTTCTGCCTGCTGGCTGGCCTGGTTAGTGCGCGCATACTGGGCATTGAGCAGCTTCTGTATCTGCTTCATCCGTTCGGCGAGGTGAAGGAGCGTTTTGAGGGTTTGATTCCGCTGAAGCTGCTGGCGCTCTTTCAGTTTCTCGATGGCTTCAAGGACAATCTTTTGGCCCTGACAATGACCATTGCACATCCCCTCTTGCAGCGGCGGCAACAACTCTACCACGCGATAAAGCCCGGCCAGCACTTCCTCCTCCTTGCCGATTGCCGGTTTTCGTTTCCCTTCGTTCAGGATGGAAACCACTTGCCGCATGTTGTCCTTGGCCGTCGCGAATTCCCGGCGGGCGGCTTCCGGGGCAGCGGCCAGGCGATAACCCTTTTCGTAGATGTTTGCCAGTTCTATCACCCGCTGCTGAGCACTGCCGATCTCCGCCAATTTGCCTTTCTCAGCCTGGCCCGCGGCGGTGGTCGCGGCGATGACATCCTTTTCCAGATCAAGGAGGTTGAGTTTGTTGCACGACCCGTTTTTCCGGCTCAGGATCATTTCGTTGGTGGTGTACTCCATGAAATAGACCGGCGATTTTCCGATCCCCGGACCGTCCAGGTCGTTGAAATCGCTTGCCTCGGCGTGGTAAGCCACCAATTCATAAGGTTTGAGCTTGAGCGGAGCCAAATCGAGGCGAGTGACCGCCGTTTGGTCCTGCTCACTGGGCTTGCCAAGCTTGATGACGCGTTCCTGCTCAGGGTCGGTGAGTTTTTGGAACACCAACTTCACCTCGCGCACCCCATAATCGTCCTCCGCGGCGACCTCGATCTTGGGCTTTTGCTCCGGCTTGGCCCGGATGTCCATGCCCGGCGTGATAATCGCCACTGTGGGCGCCTCATCCCGCATCACGTCCAGCTCGCCGGGTTCATCGGTGGACTGGGAACGTCCTTGCATGTCCACGAAATCGATCCAGTACTGGTGCCGTTTCTTGGCGGTGAAGTGCAGCAACCATTGAGTAGGCACCGGGCCCTGGGCAAAGGGGATGGTAGCTTGATCCTCAAAGCGAATCCTGGCGTTGCGAATGGGTTTGGAGAAGCGCGCCGTCAGGGTAACATCGCTGCCGCGCAACACCTCGAGGTCTTCTCCGGAGGCCTGGAACGGCGGCCGGGCCGTATATTTGGGAAGACGCACGCTCCATTCGCGGTCTTCGAGCTTTGCCGGCGAAAACACCCCGATGCGATAAGTAGCTGAATGACTTGGGCCGGCGCTGAGCCGATATAAAATCCGCGGCGTTTCGGCCAGAAGAGCAAAGGCGAAGCGTCCCCGAGAGTCGGGTGTCACCGCCGCCACGTTCCATTCCTGAGTGGGCTTGCGCCATTCGATTCGGGCTTGATCCAGGAATCGGCCCCGAATAACGCCGCTTACCTTCACGGAAGAACCTTCCGCCGCGGTGATATTGCCGGGGACGACGTGGAACCGCGTGTAGGCGAGAGACGCTCCGGGAAGGAGCACCCGCTCCAGAGCGAGCCGGAAATTCGGGACGGTTTTGAGGAGTATTGCCGCCAGAGTCACCACGAAGAGGCCCACGGCAAGGGTAAGCCGAAAGACGCGCCGATAGAATCCGCCCTCGACCTGGAGCAGTCGTTTGGCCGCCTCGCGGTGAAGACGCCGAACGCTCTCTAGAGTTCCGACCGCCTCGGCTTTCACTATCGCCTCGGAATAATCGGTCGAGGTTGAGACGAGAACCCCCAGCTCATCTCGTCGCGATTCGAGTTCCAGGGCCGCTTGCTTTTGCGAGCAACTCGCCGGCCACTTTCGACGCGCCCAGAGGCCGAGCACCGTCACCAAAACCACTGCGAGGGCGAGACCGCCCCAGCGCGTGGCCCGCGGCAAGACCCACACAAAGTCGAGGGTTGCCAGAAGAGCCAGGATGGCGGCGAGGCCAATAATCCCCGCCAAGGCCTGCCTGGCACGGAAGAGCGCCACGCGCTGGCGAATCAAATTCCTCAGACGGTCCGCGACGTAATTTGCGTGTGTATTCATATTACCTTAACTGGAGCAAGTGAGCCGCGTTGCCGCGGACACCCCGCTCAGGCAAACAACCGGTTCCCATAGCACATTTCAGCCACCAACAAACCAAGGACCAGCAAAAACAGCCCCTGGCGTATCCAGGAAGAGTGTTCTCCGGTAGAAAGGGCGAAATTGCCCCCGGTGAGCGGCAGAGGGCTGCGGGGAATTGAAGCCGCCAATTCCTGAGCCGATAACACGTTAGGATCGGACTCAGAGACCGGAACATAACTGGACAGGTACGAGATGGTCCGTTCATCGTGGTCGCGCACCTCGTAAAGTCCGGGCGGCAGTGGCGGGACTTCGAGCCTGCCCTTTCTTATCTGGGCATTGAAACGCTTTCCTCCCTGCCACTCTCTCAGGGTCACCGGGCGGTCTCCTTTGGCCGCCGGCAGAGACAGGGTCACAGCAACTCCGGCGGCACACGATGGAAAAGGCTGGGGTTTCCGGCCGAGTTTGGCGGCGGCGAAATGAACCAATCCGTCCACCCAGGGCACAAAGCTTCGTTTCCGGGGCCAGTCTGTCCATTCCGCGTCCATGCTGGTATTTACCCAAACACAGCGCCCTTTCTCAAAGTGGCGCACGGCGACCAACGGTTGGCCGTCCTCGAAGCGCACGGCGACCTGGCTGGCCTCCTTGAGCCGGGCCGTCCAGCGCCGCGAGAATGCCGGCGACCGAAACGTGCGGACTGAGTCCGCATCGAACACGCTCAAGGGTCCCTGCTCACGGTGGGAGAGGTCGAGCTGAAGCCCATCGCCTTTCCATGAAGACGTATCTTGTAGCGCCTCCAATCGCGCCGGGACCCACGGCTGCCGCATGAGCAGCGAGCGCTGGGCAAGGTCTCCGGAGAAGAGAATCAGAGCGCCTCCCGCCCTAAGAAAACTCTCCAAGACGCCGGCAAGAGAACCTGGCTCCTCACCGGTCGGGCTGATGATGACGACATCCGGATGAGCCTCGGCAATAGCCTGCGCCAACCGCTCCACTGGCACGACTCTGACCGCCCGCTTCGCCTGGTTGGTTCCATACATCTCCACCGCGGTGGATTGGAGGGCCGTGACCCAGAAGAACTCCGTGGGGACGAGGCCGGGGGCGGCGGGAGATTTCGCCACGACCACCCGCAACGGACCCTCAAGGTCCTCAACGCAAGAGCGGCAGTTATCTGCCTGGAGGGCGTCCTGCGTTTGCAGCAGAGCCGAAATCAGTTGTCGGCTTCCTCCCGGCGCCGCCCTCAGAGTGAATCGGGAGCGCATGATTGCTCCCGCTCCCAGAGAGAGCTTATCGCGCCGCGCCACGGCGCCGTTGACGCGCCACGCCAATTCGCCCTCCACGGCGCCATCGGCGGAGAGGTTGCGGAGGGTGGCCTCGAATTGCCGGGGGCCAATGCGCTTTAGCGATGTGACCGCCGCATTCCGCGCGGATTGGTCCGTGACAGTCTGGATTCGAAAATCGCAGTTTCGCGGGATGGCCCGGCCGGTCAGTTGCGCTTTCTGGCTGCTTTGACCATCCGTCACCAGCCGGAGAGAACGTCGCGTGGCGGCGGGGTAACGGCTCAGGATGCTCAGTGCGCGGCGCAGGGCGTCGGTTAAATCGGATGTCCCGAACCCTGGCCGAAAGCCCTTGGATTCGGCGATTGCCTCGGAGGGGCGCCGCGCGTCCACGAGCAGCTTCGGCGTCGGGCCGGCGCCGATGATGGTCACTCGCGCATGGTTCGCATTGAGGGAGGCAATTTCCCGGCGCAGGATCGGTGCTACACGCGCCCAGCGGTGGTCCATCGACATACTGATCGATTGGTCGAGCACGATCACGAGCCGCTCGTCCGATTTCGCTCCCGCGCCTGCTCCCGCGTGTGGACCGGCCAGAGCCAGCACCACGAAAGCAATGGCCAGAACGCGCAAAGAGAGCAGCAGCCACCGTCGGACCCGCTTGCGCCGTCGCGCGTTCTGGTCCATCTCCAGGAAGAACCGCACCGAACTAAACCGCCGGATGGTGAGCTGGCGCCGGCGCAGCAGATGGATGAGAATGGGAATCCCCACCGCTACCAAAGCGGCTAGCAGCCACGGCTGTGAAAAGGTGAGGCCCATCAGAACGTTCTCCACCGGCGATCGAGGTAGGTAATCAGGATTTCATCCAACGGTTCATCGGTGCGGCACTCCACCAGGTCCGCCTCAAAATCCTCGCTAATGCGGCGCAGCTCCGAGCGGTGCTTCGCAAAGGAGGAGCGGTAACGCTCGCGGAATTCGTCCGGGTCCACGCGCACCTTGGCCCCCGTCTCCACGTCTTCCATCAGAACGGCGTCATGGAGCGGCAGATCAATCTCCTCGGGACACAGGATGCGGAATACCACGACTTCCTGGTCGCGGGCCGAAAGCGTCTGGAGGAACGCGGCAAAAGCTTCCGCGGGAACCAAAAGATCCGACAATAGAACCAGCATGCCGCGCTTCTCGAGGAGAGCCCCCAATTCCTTCTCGGCGTCGCTTAGCTCCGCGTGGCCGCCCGTCTCTCTTCGGACCAATTCCAACAGGAGTTCCTCCATCTGCCGATTGGAGCTTGAGGGCGGCAGGAGCAGCTCGGCTGTTTGCCCAAGACAGGTCAGGCCGACGGCATCGTTTTGGTGCAGGCAGAGATACGCGAGGGAAGCGGCTGCCGCTCTGGCATACCGAATTTTGCTGGGCTGCCCGAAATCCATCGAAGCGGTGGCGTCCAGCACCAGGTGGACACGGAGATTCCGCTCATTCAGGCACTCCTTGACGAAGAGTCGATCCGTTCGTCCCCAAACCTTCCAATCCACCCGCCGGAGGTCATCGCCCTGAATGTAGGGGCGATAGGAGGCGAACTCGGAGCCGTGGCCCAGCCACGGACTGCGGTGCAGACCACTGAGAAACCCATGCACGACACTCCGGGCGATTAAGGGGAGGTCCTCGACCGTCACCAACCACCGCGGATCGATCGCTTCCTGGGCTTCAGGTTTCATTCTCGCTCATCCTCGCTCCGGGACTTCCTTGAGCAACCGCTCGATCACTTCCTCCACGCTGATGCGCTGGGCCTTCGCGCGGAAGGCCAGCACCACGCGGTGTCGCAGCACGTCCAGGCTTACCGAACGTACGTCCGCATACTCGACGCACGGGTTGCCGGCAAGCAGCGCCTGCGCCTTGGCGCCGATGATTAGAAACTGGGAGGCCCGCGGCCCGGCCCCCCAGCGCACCAACTCGCGCACGAACGCGGGCGCCTGGCCGTATTCCGGACGACTGCCGGAGGCCAGGCGCACCGCGTATCCCACAACCTCGCGCGAAACCGGCATGCTGCGGACCAGCCGTTGCGTCTCCATAATCTCCTCGGCGGAAAAAATCGCGTCGATGACCGTCTGCGGGTCGCCGGTGGTTGTCCAAACCATCTCAATCTCATCCCGAGTCTCGGGATACGGACAGCGGATGTTGAACATGAACCGGTCAGACTGGGCCTCGGGAAGGTTATAGGTCCCCTCCATTTCCAACGGGTTTTGCGTTGCGAAAACGTGAAAGGGGCTTGCCAATCGGTAGGTGGCGCCACCCACCGTTATCTCCCGCTCCTCCATCACTTGAAGCATCGCCGCCTGAGTCTTCGGCGGTGTGCGGTTGATTTCGTCGGCGAGCACGAGGTTGGCGAAGATTGGGCCGCGCAGGAATTCCATCGTGCGCTTTCCAGTTGCGGGGTCTTCGGACACCATTTCGGTTCCGGTGATATCGGACGGCATCAGGTCCGGCGTGAATTGAATGCGGCTGAATGAGAGGTGGATGGCGCGCGCCAGGCAGCGGACGAGCAGCGTCTTGGCGAGTCCGGGGACCCCGGTCAGAATCGCATGCCCGCCGCAGAACACGGTCTGAATGACCCGGTCAATCACCGGGCGCTGGCCGACGATGATGCGTCCAAGTTGCTCCCTGAGCCGTTGGCAGCGCGTGGCGACGGCCTCCAACCGTTGGCTTCCCGGCTCGGGCTTCTCACGCGCCATCAACATCGCTTCTTTGGTTTCGTTGTCCGTGCCCGGCCGGGTGGCCGCCGCGTTGGATGAGATGCTCATAATCTTTTCTTTTTTTCGTGGAGGGTGATCGCCAAAAGCATGGGCGCGGCTTTGGAAACGTCGGAAGTCAATTCGATGTCCGTAACGGTGCGGCCCGGGTTTGGATTCTTGAGGATGACCTCGTATAAACGCAGCGCCCCGCCCGCTTCACTCACGGCAGGGTTGGAGCCGGTCCAAAACGTCCGGCTCAGTGGGTCGCGCACTGCCTCAAAATCCCAGAACCACCAGTTCCTGACCTGAACTCCATACCTCAACGAGACTCCCTCGTACGTTCCGTCCTCGTAGCTGAATGTCAGCGTCGCGACACGTTCTCCCTCGCGTGCCCGCCCGACTGCGCCGCCGAGAAGATAGACTCTGTCGCACCGCCGGCCGACCGGCAGCGGCCCGGTGCCGGCCGGGAAAGCCACTGCGTCCTTCTGGGTGCTCCGCAGCGCCAGCACGCCCGCTATCCGGAAGGGAACGCCCTCGAACACCCTTGCCCCCGGCTTGAGAGCGCTCAGAGAATTGTCGAGCGTCCCGGACGTCCAGCTTGTGCTCAGGGGCTTCAGACCCAGCCCGGACAGGCTAAGGATATGAAACGCGCCGCGCGAACTCAGATTGTCGCTTGCCACCGAACTCGGTGCGGCGTCCCGCATCCCTGGGAGCAGCATGACCATCCCAATACCTGCGACGGACGCCTTCCACCACAATGGACAATGGAAGCGAAACCGTTTCCCTGGCGCCAGGATTGAGTGGAGTCGTTGTTCCAGATCCTTGGCGCCTCCGGAAATCGCCAGCGACGAGTTTGGCCGGCCCAGTTCCCAGTGCTCGGCCAAGCGGTCCAGGATGGCGGTGCTGTATTCGCGGGGCGAAGCGCTCAAGGCGGCGATTGCCAGTTCATCGCAGCACTTCTCCCGCTCCACACGAATGGCGCGATTGATCCACCAAACCACGGGATGAAACCAAAAAAGGACCTGCACAAACACCTGCATCAGGTTTGCCCATACGTCTCCACGCAAGACGTGCGCCAATTCGTGCGCGATAACCAGTTGGCGTTGCCGACGGCTGCCCTGCCGGGCGAAGTCCTTCGGTAGATAGATTGTTCCACCAAGCCCGCCCCACACGAAGGGCTGGCGAACGCCCTGGAGCATCCGCAACGGAGGGCGTCGCTTCAGCCCCAAGACTTGCAGCATCTCCAGAAACTCACACTCCATGCAGAGATCCGGTTCGCCGCGGTGCCGCTTGAGAAAGCGCATGACCCCCCAAGCGCGGAACAGAATGCCACCCCCAACGCCGAGCACTCCGCCGAGCCAGACGACGAAGAGACCGCTGTCCCAATTCCCCAGAGCGAGCCGAACGCGCGATGCGTGAAAGGGACGCCGCGCGGCGGTTTGTAACTGTGGCGAAGAAACTGCCTCTCCGGCTGTGCCGATTGGACCCAGCGCTTGCGCAGTGGTTATACCGAGACCCGTCAGGGCTTCGCTCGGATGTGGCACGGTGATAAGCGGCATTCCGGGGACCAACGATCTGATCAACACCAATAACCAGAGCGTGTATCGCCATCGGGCGCTGCGCAGCCGGGTGAGCGAAAGCACGCCCCAGACCACCGCGGCGAGTGCCGCCGCCAGAAGGCTCTGAACGACCAAAAACCTAACGATGTTCTCAATCGCGTTCATCGGCCTCGCCAGATTCTTCGGCCTCGTCCACCGCTTTGCGCAGGCGCTGGAGGTCCTCACGGCTCAATTCATGGTTCTCCGCCAAGTGCATGAGCAATGGCAGCGGATCTCCCCCGAAGAGTCCCCTGACAAACCGTCGCACCAAATCGCGGACAACGGTGTTTGGCTGCGCGGCCGCTGAGAAGACATGCATCCGGCCCCGCGCCTGGCTCTTGAGGTATCCCTTGTCGCGCAAACGCCGCAGCATCGACTGGACGGTCGCCTGGGCAATTGCGCGGTCGGGCGGCAGGGCCTCCCACACCTGCTGCACCGTGGCGGAACCCTTGCTCCAAACGATATTCAGAACCTCGGCTTCGGCCTCCCCTAATCCCGGGCGTCGCTTTTTTTGCATAACAGAATCGTCACGGTCGTGAGTTTTACATTTGTACGCGACAAGTCAAGCAGATTCTCAAAAAAATCGCGCTTCCCGGCTCATGTCCCTCCGCTCAACGCCCCGCCTCGGCCCGCTCTTCAAGCCGCAACCGGAGCCCGCCAAGAGAAAGATCTCGCGAGGGAACGACTTGAATCCGCGTTTCCGCGGCTCCCCAGCAATGGATCGAGCCATCCGGATTCGTCTCGGCGTCGTGGGCCTGCACTTCCAGGGAGTAGCCGCCGGGAGGAACGTCGATAAAAGCGAATCGGGCCGGCGGCCGTAAACTCGCCTCCCATCGGCGCGTTGGGTGTCCAAGCGGGGTCAGAAAGACCGGGAAGACAACATTTGTGCGGTCAAAAAGCCTGGGCAGGTTGTTGGTTTCCAGCGCACCGGTCACCCGGTTCGTCCCAAGGCTGAGACCAAGCTCGACCTCGTGTGCCGCCCTATCCACCTGGGCTGTGGCACTAAGAAGGAATCCAGTTTCCGCGGAGCCGCACCACAGGCCGAAGCGTCCTGGGGGGACGTGCCTGAAATCGAAGCTCGAAGCGTTATGCAACTCCTTGGAAAATACGTCGGCGGCAAGGGCCAAGCCGCTCCCCGCGGAAGGAAGAAGCGAAACGCTTAGGTTCGACGGACAGAAGGGACCTCGATGGAGAGTCACGTGAATGGAACCCCATGGGCTCAACTGAATGCGGACCCTATTGCTAACCGAAGCTGTGTCCAGCCGTGCGAATCCACGCCGGTCGGCGACAAGGAGAAGGTGATGCACGGGACATTTGGCCATCTTAAACCTGCCGCTTTCGTCCGTGGACCCAACGTGCGGCAGTCCGGCCGTAACCAGGCTCTGATTGCCCAACACCACCGGTTGCGAGGGGGCGCACAGCACGATTGCCGCCTGCGGAACTGGAGCGCCAAGCGCATCAACCACGTTCCCGCGAATCCACTGTTGCGGGTGAAAGATGAGGTTCGTCCAGTAGCGCCCAGCTTTGGCGGCGGCCGGTGGGATGCGAATCACCAGGGGCGCACAGCCTCCAGCCTGGAAACGAAATAAATCCGGCGCCTCCGTATTGGTCACGCCCACCGTGTATGATCCGGCGTCTTGTGCTAGATACGCCACGGGGACAGCGGTGGCCTCTCCATCCAAAAGCCTCGCGGCCTCCACGCCTTGGAAAGGAGCAGGCGCTCCATCCGGGGCGGAATGCGCCTCACCTCTCAGAAGGAATGGCCGGCGCAGCGCGACGTGGAGTGCCGCCTTCCGCGCGCCCGAGGGAATTGAGATGCGTTGCGAAATGAAGTCCGGGTGCAGCACTTGGACGCTGATCTCACCCTCCGGCGCGCAGTCCAGGGTCACTGCGCCGTTAACGTCCGAATGGCCCCTCCAATGCACACGTCCGTTTGCGCCTTCGACGTCCCTCACCAACACCCCCGCTATACCCGTGCCGTGCGGGTCGCGGAATTCGAGTGTAATGCTCCGGCTGCGCGCCATCGTCACGGATACAGCATGATCATCGTTGAGCTGCAAAGCGAAGGCGGCATAGCCGCTCCTTTCTCCGCTAAGGGTCAGACCCGGGGCATGCGCCAGCAGGACTTCCGCCACGCCGTCGCCCGCAGTCCAAAACGTATCATCCCCGACCGTCAGCCGAACGCCTTCGATCGGTTCCCCGCTGGGAGCGGTGATATGGACCAGGATGGGGCGTGGGGTGGCGAGAACACTCAGGAGATTGCTTGCCAGGGGATCGCCGTGGCTTTCAACGACGAGGCTGCCGCGCGGGCCGCGAATCTGGATGTCTCGCGCGGAGGCATCTTCCGGCAGATCGCGACTGCTCCAGGTGCCATTCGCCGCGGAGACGGCCAGGGGCACAAGGATCGCGGTGCGTGTTCTCAAGGAGATCAAGGCGCCGTTCACCGGGTGTCCCCATCGGTCGATAACGCGCCCGCCCCCGGAGCGTCCCGGATGAAAAGCGACGGAGAAGACGCGCGAGAACACGGGCGTCGTTTCGAGTTTCCACTCCACCGGCGCTTTCCCCTCGGCGCCAAAGATGATCGTGCTCCACAACAACTCCCCGTCGGGGTCCTCAAGCCTTAGCCTGCCCATTTCGTCCGTTCGACATTCCAACCTGCGAACCGCCTGGTCTCCAGCGATCAGCAGGCGAAGGGGCTCACGCGCAATGGGTTGGCCCATCGCATCATCGGAAACGCGAAAAAGCAGCGCCTGTCCGCGCGTGGGTATCCCGGCGAGCAGCACCGCCACGGCGAGTGCTTCGCTCCAGCATTGCGGTCTCCGAGCGGCTTTGCCTGGACTGGGTCGTTTGAACATCATTCTGAGAATCGCATCAAGGCGCACCCGCCGCCAGCATGATCCAATTCCCTGTTCGGCGAGGACTGGTCAGCCGCCCTGGCCAGCCAGCAGGCCGCAACATACCGAGAATACTGCCGCCCCGAGATCTTTCCCCCCTCTGAAGCCAGTGAGAGGCCCAGCCGTAATGGACAAGTCGGGATGACGAACTTCGACTGGCGCGGTGAGGGGCGGCGGTACTGGCGGTTAGCGCCATCGGCTTCCTCGTGGGTCATGGTGGCCAACTGCCCCGGCCAGCACGGGGCCGGCAGGGGCGATGCGGTCAATCCTCGTCCGGGAGCACCACGGTGATGGCTGGGCGAGGGTCGTCGAGGTCCAGAGGGCCGCACATGCCGATGAGCTTCACCAACCGGGCGCGGCGGTTGGCGCCGCACTTCAAAGGCTCCGCCAGGTTCGACGCCCTCACCGTCTCCCGGAGCGAGGGAGTTCGTCTCTGCCGCGCGGAAAGCGACAGCGGTCCCGACCCGCGTCGGGACACTTCAAAGGCTTCGCCAGGTTCGATGCCCTCGCCGTCGCCCGAGCGAGGGAGTTCAGTTCTGCCGCGCGGGAATCGAAGGCGGCGGTCCTTTTCCTTGCCTCGCTCCTGCTGGCAGCGGTTGAGACGGCTGCGCAGGTAATTGGGATCGTTATCGAGGAAGCCCTTGCGCTGGATGAAGTAACCGAACATCAGGCGGTTGAGCATGACGGAGGCCTACCAGCGGCGGTCCTCGGGCTTGAGCTTGCGTGTCGCCCGCCAGTAGCGGACGGAGAGGTTGATGAGCACACCCTCTCGGGTGAGCACATCCAGCAACTGATTTTTCGGACTATCGTTTTCGTTCATGTTTGTCCTTTCGTAGGATTGGAAAAGCACGGACCGGCGCTTTGTGGTTTGGCTGGGCCGGACTTCTCCGGGTTTTTGGGTCTTTGGAGTCTGAATCGGAGCCGATTCAGACGGGGTTTAAAAGGCCGAGCGCGGCGCCAACTCCGAGTTGGAGGCGAGCACCGCGCCCGGTTGGGTGAAGAGGCCTGTTAGCCAGTGAAGGCGCAGGTATCTGGCGGTCTAATATCGAACCGTGGAGGGGATGGGTTTCACTGGCGCTTCTGGAATGAAAAGCAGTGGCGGGAGTGATGCTGGAAGAGCAAGGAGCCGAGTTTATGGCCCGCTTTTACGTTCCACTACCGCGAACGGAGCCGTGAATGTTGCCACCACGTGGATTACTGCGGCTCAACCGTGACCTTGAGTTTGGCGGCATCGCCAACGAACCATTTCTGCACGTAGAGCGTGCCGATGATCGGGGCTTCGCCTTGGGTCTGGGTCTCGGCGAATTTGACCGTGTTCTTGGTGTCTTTCTCTTTCTCGAACTGAACCGTTTTTGATTTCTGTGGCATAACTTGTTTGTGGTTAAGGATGGATTGCAGATGCCCGCCGCACTCACGGCGGGAAATGGTGTGGGCGCGGGGCAGAGGCTGAGGCTCTGGCGCTTGCCAGTCCGCTCAGTGTGCCCTTGCGCCCGGGCCGGAGGCTAAGCCTGGTCTTCCGGCCAACGTTCATTGAGATTTCGGAGGCTGGGCTAAGTCGGTTTCGGTAACCGTGTCCAAGGCTGCGGCAAGCTGCTTGCGCAGTTGTGGCTCGAACCAACTCGATTCGCTGTCCAGCTTCACGGTCACCACGGCCGATGCGGAGCAGATGACAGCGGTCCTGTACACCATCAGAGGCGAGACGAGGATCGTATCCAAGGTGCCGATGCTCAATAGTTGATGGCCCTTGACGCGCCGCCGGGTGTTCAACAGGAGCACGACCAGGCACTCGCATTCCGGGTTGAAATACGGGCTGGTCTCCACGTGCAACCGCCAGTAATCGGCCGCGCGTTCCGGTGTGTCGCACAACTGCATGGCCTCTGGAGTCGGGCACTCGCGCAACGAGACCACTTTGTATTCCTGGGGTTGTTTCATGCCGCCTCCTTTTCAGGGCCCTCTCCAATAAGCTGGAGCAACTCCTCTGGCGCCAGTGAATCCGGCTGCTGTCCTTTTTCCAAGTGCGCGGCGCTGACCGCCACGTGCCGGCCCAGCCGTTGGCGCGCCTGAGCGCAACCCTGCCAGCCGGCGGCGTCACCATCGAAGAGGAGCAACACCCGCCTGTCGTATCCGGCCAGGGCGATTATCCTTTGCTCTTGCGCCGTGGACAGCATGCTGCCCATCAGCGAGACCACCCGCCGGTGTCCAGCCTGCCAGACCCACATACAGCCAAAGAAGCCCTCGACCACCACCAACGGCCCGGCATTCTCTTCCTTGGCCGCCCGATGCTGGTTAAACAGTTCCAGCGACTTGAGAAAGCCGGGCGGCAGCAGGTATTTGGGCCTGTCATCCGGCGGCTCACCAGGCCAGCGCCGGGCATAAGCCACCAGTTGGCCCGCGGCGTTGTGGATGGGAATGGCAATCCAGCCTCGGAAGCTCCCCTGGAGACAGCAGCCGATGCCGAAGGTCTCGACTGTTTCCGGTGTCAAACCTCGCTCCCTGAGATAGGCATGCCCGCCGTCCAAGGGCCCAAGCAACAACCGCAAGAGCGGATTGAAGCGCCTCTGTCGTGGAAGCTCTTTTCCATTGGGGCCGTCCTACTGCCGGCGCCAGAGGACGTTCCCCTCCAGATCGCACCACTCGGTGGTATGGTTGACCCGGCGCTGGCGTGCAAGGTGCTTGAGGTAGAAGAGGGTGGGTTCGACGATGTGCTGGTTGTTCAGGAAGGGTTCGGTGTACTGGATGTCGCCGTATTTGGCATGGTCGATATGGTGCTGCTGGCCAACGTGGTCGTTCCAATCCACCCCCTCTGTCAGAAAGCCATAAGGCCCGTGATGATGTTTGGCGATGGCCCGCAGGATGACCAGGCCGTCCCGTTCATAGCGCCGGCTCCGGGCAGGGTCGGTCGCGCGCGTTTCGGCGGCGGCCTCGAACAGGGCTAGCGCCGCCTCGGCGTTCTCCCAGAGGTAGGCCGTATCCCATGACTTCTCCATGAAGAGCAGCCCTTTGGTGGCGACGCCGTTGCGGTTGCCGCGCATCTTGAAGCCGTCGAGCCGTTGTAGGCACTTCTGAAAAGCAAATGCGCGGATGGTATCATTGGTGAGGACGCGCGCGATGTGGTCAAAGGTCCGGAACGCCACGGAGTAGGCCACGTTCTCGTGGGCGTCGTAGGTGTCATGATTGATGCTGCCGAAGAAGCCGCCGGCCCGGATGAAGACCTCCGACTCGCGCTTCAGTGAGGGCTTGTAATCAGCCAGGCGGCGCTGGGTCAGGGCCGCCTGGAGTTGCAGAACGAACAGGCTGTCGCCCGAGGTCTCCCAGAGCGGGTCCCGGCCGCCTTCGGGCGACTTGCGATAGGCTTTGCCGGCAGGGTCGATGCGCCGGGGAAACCAGCCGTTAGGGGTCGGCGGAACGTGCTTTTGGATCCAATCGGCGCAACGGACAGCCTGCCGGCGCATGAGTTGGGCGCGCGGAGCGCGTCCGAGGTCATCCGCGAAGCGGAGGAACTGGAAGGCGATCTTGGCCATTGATCCGGGGCAGATCCAATCGGAGTTGTGCTTGTAATTGAGGCAGAATTTTCCGGTGGTCGTCTCGCGGTAGGGCCGGATGAAGCCGCTCCGTTCATCGAGAAAGCCGGCGTCCAGCACATGGTCGAGGATGGCCAGCGCGTTGCTTTGCCAGGCGGGCCTGCGGAGGAAAGCGCCCATTTGGTAAATCTCCCAGGCCCCACCCACCGCGTTGGCGGCCCATCCCGGACCTTCCAGGTTTCCGAAATCGTGCCAGGCCATGACCTGTCCTTCGGGATTGACGAAGCTCGATGTGGACATAAGGTGGCCGCGGGAATCCTGGCGCAGGGTCTTGGTCAGCGTGAACCGGAGGGAATCCAGCGCCGAGCCCATGATCGTGTAGTTGGGATTGGCCGGGACATAAAAGTCCGGCAGAGGGGCCGCTCTGGCTTGCGCCCCGGCTTCCACGCAGAAGAGCGAGACAACGGCGAAGCCGGAGGCAAAGCCCAGAAAGATCCGGTTTGATTTCATGGCTGTCATCATTGACCGCTTTGCGCCGCTTGGTCAATCGCGCGGATGCTCGCGGAGGAAAACTCAAAGTCGAGGGGGTACTTTGAGGGAAAGGGGAAAGCGGGCCGAGTTGAAACTTCCGCAGGCTTCGGTGGGTTTCGGTAACTTTCAGAAGCCCGGATTTCAGCGGAATCGATCAGGATGAGATAATGAAGCGGACCAGCGCCGGTGGCAACGATGTTGGCGCTCACTTACTTCGAGAGGCTGCGGAGACGTTCCAAATCTGAGGAGAATTCTTCAAGTTCATTGATTTGCGGCCGAGATGGGCGGTGATGACCCGCTTGGGCTCGGCTTCGGACACTATAACCCGCAGGACGCGGCCGGCGAGTTCTGGACCGGATCACGTGGGTGTCACTGTCTTGGCTGTCGTCGTGGAGTGCGCCGCGCCCGCCGACATTGGCAACCTCGTTCTTTACCTGCCGCTGTGAAAAGTGTGAGGGTTAAGACGAGGTGTTTGTTATTCTCACAAGCTGCCCGGCGTCGATCCGGAGCGGTGCGATATGGCGTCGAGCCGTGCCGGCCGAGCGGCAGCGGGTCTCGGCGTGGGACGCGCTCCATTCCGGGCGGGGGCTGAACCTTGAGATTGCGCCGACGCGCGGCAAAGTGACAAAGGTGAGCTTGTGATCTTCGTCCTGGACACGAACGTCCTGAGCGAGGGCCAAAAGGCGAAGCCCTCGGCGGCTGTCTCACCCAGTTTGATTGCCGCGACGGCACCAAGCCGCGGCTGGACCGTGGCCACGCGCAACGTGGAGGATTTCCGGCAATTCGGCGTCCAAGTATTCAACCGCTGGACCGACAAGCTCCAAAACAATTTGCCCTCCGGCGACTGCCTGAGAAGCCCGACGCCCTCCTTTCCCAGATTAGCGTTTATCAGCGCGGATTAGCGTTTTCCTCTTCCAGCCGATCTCTCGCCAGCGATTCGCGCCCTCGAAAAGACCGCGCTTGGCCCGTGAGATAAAAGCTGGCGCAGGGCAAAAAGACCACGTCAGGCCCCCACCTCACGGGGTGAAGAGGCCCATGCGTCCCGTTTAACGAGCAACCACCTTCATCGGGTCATCGAAGCTCCCCACGCCAACCTTATGGCCGGCGTGAAGTCGCCTCTTGGCGCCTGCACCTCCCGCCATAATCGGCGCCATAGAGGATTTGGGCACTTGTTCAGTGGACGGTGCAGGGCGCCTGTCGTGGAGGGCAGTGGTAATGCATGGCTCAAGAAGGCCGGAGATACCTGGGGTCGCCTGCCTTGCCTCCTCCAACGCAAACCGTCTCGCCTCGAGGTCTCACCTTGGTCAAGGCGTGCTGGATACGCGACAACCTCATCAACTGAGTCCCCTTGTCCAGACAGGCGGGGAAGCTCTTGACGTGGTAAACGGTGCCCGGACATTGGATGCGGAACTTCCGAGCCATGGCGCGAGTTGTCGGGGCGGCGGACGCAAATGCAACCCAGATGCGGCGACATGGGGAACCAACCCCATCATACCATCTCCGCCACCTCCACTTGCAGCCGCCGTTCGCGCGCGTCGTTGACGATCTTTTCCAATTGACAAGCAGTCGCATCGTCAATCCATTCTTCGCCGCACTGAGAACAGATGGCGGCCGGCACTTGGCGGACCACCACGACGCCGCTGCCCAGGTCGGCGCTGAAAGTCGTCTTGCCTCGGGTCTTGTTCCCGCCGCATAGGGGGCAGATAGGATCACTCGTGTTCATGTCTTTTCTTCGTTCGATAGTCGGATTCAAAAACGTCCAAGGACGGCTCGTAGGCGGTGATGACAAAGGCACGTCTGTTTGCCTCGTCCCACGCGGCCACCACGTGGAGCGGTCTGCCCGCAACATAAGCCAAGGTTGGAAGACATTGGCCTCAGTCCAAGCGGCCAGCTCCCTTGCGGGTCGGAGCAGGTCGTCCTGCCCGGGTTTGGCGTTGCCCTTTCGTTTCATCGCAGCCAGCATAGCCGGAGAGGTCAGCCCAGTCGAGCATCACGAAGGGCGGCAAAGACCCCGCCATTCCCAACCGTCCCCGTTGCCGTTGCCCCAAAGCCCTCCCCGAGGTTGCCGCCTACGACCGCGGCGAGCTGGACCAGGCCATCGGCTCCGATGACGTCGAAGATTTCTCTTGCACCCATGAGCCGGACGATCTCGGCTTAGGAAGTGCATGCTCACTGCCTGATGAGTAACCGCTTTCACCGGGTCATCGAAGCACCGCAGGCCAACTCAGGAGGTCCTGCCCTCTGATAGATAACCGGGACCGAGGCGAACAAAAATCCTTGCGGTCATCACACCCTTGCCCTAACATGCCGCCATTCGGAAATGAGGCCACCGGCAACAGGATACGCGTCTGGCCGCGACGAGCGCCGCCAGCAGCGTGAGGCTTTAAGGCGACAAAAGGATTTGGAGCGCCGGGCCAAAGAAGCGGCCAAACTCTCAGCCCTTGAGCACGCCCAACTTGAGTTCGACGCCTTCAACGGCCGCGTGGACG
>JAJYHY010000378.1 GCA_021784555.1 bacterium | reverse complement strand
GCACGAGAGCCAGCGCCTCCAGGTGCAGTACTTCTGCGATTCCGATCAAGAATGCCATCAACTCCATGAACGCCGCACAGTATTTCGAGAGCAACCTGCCCAGCACTTTAAGGAGCCTGTTCTTCCAGACCTGGCCGGGCTGGACCTGGGGCCGCTACGAGCATCGCAAGCTCTACGCCGAGCACCGGTTCCTGGCCGACATGCTCCCGGTCACCAGCACCTTCACCGGCCACCTGGCCACTGCTGAGGCCATCTACGACGGCCCGCACGATAACCTGGTCGGCGTCCAGACCTTCTCCGGCCCGGCGGGCAACCAGACCCCGCAGCACGCGGTCCTGCTGGGCATGTCCGGCGCGGGCAAATCGGTCACCGTGTGCGACCTGCTCTCCCAGACCGAAGGTTACTTCGCCTACACCGTCATCATCGAGGAGGGACTCAGCTACGGCATCTACCCGGCCACGGTCGAAAACGGAGCACGGCCCATCATCATCCATCCCGACGGCGACCTGACCATCAATTATCTCGATACCAAAGGGCTGCCATTGACCCCGGACCATCTCTCCGCCGCCACCGCGCTGGTGGCGCGCATGATTGGCCTCAGCGCCCAGGAGGACAAGCAGATGCTCCGCCAGGCCCAGATCGCCAAATACCTCAACATCCTTTACGAGGACGCCTTTCAGGATTGGTGCAAGAGGCGCCACGACCAACTGCTTAGAGCTACGCCCAACTGCGCAGGTTCAACTGCTGGAACATCTCGATTGTCCAGCAATACGCCCGCTTCAAACAGTCCCGCATCCGGCCCGCCGTCTTCGGCAACTCGCGCCAGTTCTTTATCCTCCGCCAGAACGACCGGGCCGACCTGGAGGACATGGCCAAGGACATCGCCCTGCCCGAAGTCACCCAGCACGCCATCATGAATTACCCGCTCCCCGACCACCAGGCCGGCCAGAAATACTCCCCTTTCACCTACCTGCACACCGACTCCGCCCGCAACCTGTGCGGCACCGTCCACAATGTGGCCTCGCCCGAGATGCTCTACTGCTCCAGTTCCAGCGGGGAGCACTTCGACCGGCGCGCCCGCGAACTGCGCCAGAGTCCAAGCGTGGTCGAGGGCATTATTTTCCACGCCAACCATCAAACCGACAATCCTCCACAACCTGTAACCGAATCAAAGATATGAAACGAACATTCGCATTCTACATCCCCAAAACATTACTGCTCGCGCTCCTGGCAGGCCTGGCCGCCGGCTGCGCGGTCACTCGGCCCCTCACCGACGCCACGCTGGGGGCGGGCGGGGCCTTCGCCGGCAACGAACTGTCCAACGGCAGCCCCCTGGCCACCGCCGCCGGCGCGGCCGGGGGCGTGCTGCTCGGCGAGGGCCTCCACTACGCCTCTAAGAGTCAGGCGTGCAAAGCCTACGCCTCCGGCTACGACCAGGGCCGGAGCGACGCCGTGAAACAACAGTATTGGCTTTACGTCTCCATGCAGCGCCAGCGCAACCAAGCTGGAACAGTCCGCCTTTATCCCGTCCACCTGCCTGAACAGCGCATCGACGGGGTGACCTTCGAACCGACCACCAAATACCTCCGCATCGAAGAGTAATTCCATCAGCGGGCCACGCCTGCGCTAAACACGAAAGGAAACATCATGAAAAAGCTCCTCGCACTGGCAGTCCTCAGCATCAGCACCGTGTTCACGGCGCGCGCCCAGTGGGTGGTCTATGACCCCACCATGCACGTGCAGCAGATCATCGACACCGCCCAGCAAATCGCCAAATACGTCCAGATGGTCAACAACCAGGTCCAGCAAATCCACACCCTCACCTCGCAACTCAACGAGTTCAAGCATTACGAAGACCTCTTCGGCGACCCCTCCAAGGTGCTGCTGCCCACCGTCCAGCCCTTGGTCAACGACTTGCGGAAGACCGAGTTGGGCCAGACCTTGACCACACTCCAGGACACGGTCAGCGCGGGCCAGGCCATGCTCTACAACGCCAACGGCCTCTTCCAGAGCATCGGCAAGACATTCACCACCCCGGACGGTCAAACCGTGAACCGCCCGGAGGCCCCCTTTCTGCCGCTCGCCGCCGTCCAGAAGACGACCGACAACTTCCTGGCCGTCTCCACCGATGCCGCCGCGCGCCGAGCCGCGTTGAAACAGCAGATCGCCGCCACCACTACTCAACTCAAGACGGCCGCCACTGACGCCGAGGTCCAGAAACTCAACGGCGTGCTCACCGGCCTCTCTGCCGCGCTCAACAACACCGATTACGAGCTCAACCAGGCCAGCGCCTCCGCCCTGGTCCAGGACATCGCCAACCGCAACGACCGGCAGCGCCAGCTTGAGGCGCGAAAGGAGCAGGTCCAGGCCGAGTTCACCGAGGCAGTCCAGAAATACGGCCAGACCTTCCGTCTGCTCGACGCGCCCACCCCGTTCCCCACGGACTAATCCGCCGTCCAAATCCAACCGCCCCGACCCATGGCCTCATTCGAATCCCTCTTCCCGACCTTCCTGCAAAAGTGCGCCGAGTTGCATGATCTGCTCCGCATTGTGGCCTTCATGCTGTTCATCGTCGGGACGATTCTGTTCGTCACGCACGGGTTCAAGGGCAAGACCCTCACGCTCTACCTGGTGCGGTTGCTGCTGCTCACGGCGTTGCTCGTGGAGTTGCCGCAATGGGGCAATCAGGCGCAGGACCTGCTCCAGAGCGCCGTCCTCGACGGCCTGGGCGTCGATCCCGCCCAGGTCGAGGACCAATACAACCAGCTCCTGGTCGTGAAACAGCAGGACACCGACCCCACCACCCACTCCTCCTGGTGGGACCTTCTGAGCAACCTCACCAGCTTCACCGTCGAACACCTGATCTCGGGCATCCTCTGGCTGGTCGGCGGGTTCGCCTCCCTGCTCCTGTTCTGGGCCTACATCATCCAGAAGTTCATCCTCTTTTCCGGCTACGCCCTCTCACCCCTGCTCATCGGGTTCATGGCCATCCCGCCGCTGCGCTCCATCGGCAACCGTTACCTGCTCCAATTAACCGGCGTGTTGCTCTGGCCCCTGGGCTGGGCGGTGGCGGCTCTCATCACCCAGGGCGTCCTGGATTTCATGACCGACCCCTCGCTCAAGTTCATCGACCCCACCTCCACCCTCTATACCCTGCAAACCACATTCGGCGTGGCCGTGCTCGCCTTCTGGATCGTCTTCAGCACCCTCGCCGCGCCCATCATCATCCAGAAAGTCCTCAGCTACGGCGCCCTGGCCGGCAATCAGCTCATTGCCGGCGCCTTCAGCAGCTTCTTCCAAACCGCCGGGACCACCGCCGGGGCCGCCGCGGTCGCCTCCGCCACCGGCCTGCCCCTGGCCACCATGGCCGCCGCCGGCATGGCCGCCGGTCTCAGCACCCTCTCCACCCCCGCCGGCCACGGCGCCGCCGGCGCCATCATCATCGCCGGTTCCGGCCTGCCGCCGCGCTCCGCCCGGGGCCGGCCGGGCGATGACATCACCGGCGACAAGGCCGTCCGCGAACTCATCGCCAAAACCAAAAGCCATTACTACTAACTTGTTATGCAAACCACGACTGTCCCGCGCCACACACCCACAGGCAACGTCCCCCCTCCCGGTTACCTTCCGCGCAAACGGTTCGACCCAACCCAACTCTTTGTCCAGCGCGACCGCCTCCCCTGGTTCTGGTTCCTGGTCGCCGTCGCCGTGACCCTGTTGGCCGCCTTTGACCGTTACCACCTCATCAGCCAGTTCAAACAGCGGGAGCGGGTCGTCATCATCGACCCGGCCGGCACCTACTATGTCAGCCCTCTGCTCGATTTCCCGGAAGCCAAGGCGCTCCACGTCCAGCAGGCCGAATTGGCCACGCTGGCCTTCCTCCAGCGCAATCCCAAGGGCTTCGACGACCCCGATCTGTTGAGGCAGATGTTCCTCAAACCAGCCCTGCGGAAGGCCCAGGAGGAGCAAACGCGCGAAGCCGTCGAGTTCCGCGCCAAGCAACTTCACCAGAAACCCGAGATTGCCCGCATCGACATCCTGGCCGTACGCCAGGATGAGGTGTTGGCCAGGGTCACCGGCCAGATCGTCCGCACCGGCATTTTCGAAGGAAAGACCTTCTCGGCGGGGTTCAACTTCAAGCTCAGCCTCCGCCTGCTCCGCAACCCCAACATGCTCGCCAATGGCCGCTTCCCCACCGCCGTCGCCGACTTCAAATACCAAACCTGGGATTAGCGCCGCGGTCCCGATTCAACCGCATCCAGGGGTTATTCAGAACTCGTAGCCCTGGTCCATCCAATAATGCCAATCCGCAACCGCCTCCCGTGTCGCCTCATCGGTTTCAATCGGCTCCAACTGCGCCAAAGGGACCGCCAGGGATTGCCCTTCCCAGGTCGCGGTTACGAACATCTCGTGCTCGCATTCGCCCTCGGAGGCTAACTCACCAACTTGCACTTCCTGGCCCTGGCGCAAGGGCGACGTTGCCCGCGAGGCAATGCATTTAGCCCGGAACGGGAAGTGTAATTGCTCCTCCAGATGATAATACCAACCCATGGCCTGTTCCTCAGGGCCGTTGGCGTCCACGATGATCTCCTGCTTAATGCGCTCTTCTCTCCGCTTGTCTTTCCTGGTATTGGCCATGGCTGGATTAGACCACAGCCGCCAGGAAGAACAATGCCCATCTCGGTTCGCCGCCCCATCGAGTCGATTCGCGGCCCCGGCTGCGCCTCGCTTAAAGGCCGTCGCTAGCGGTCCCGGCAAACCCGGCCCCATCACCGTACCGCGTGGACGGACACGGGGTTGGCGCTCCAACCGATTCGAGATACTCCCGGTCCAACGGTGGTGTCAGGAGCTTGTCGGGCGGCCTCCACTGCCGCGTGATAATGTTGGCCATATACAGCGCCACGGTGGGGCTGAACCGCTCGGGGTGGGGTCCTTCCCACGGGATATTGTGCCACGCGACCGCCTCAACCACCGGCTCCGGGATTCCCCACAAACGCAAGATGAACACGGACAGTTCCTCATGGGCGGCATGGAACCTCTCCCGCTCCGCCTGCCGCAGAGACTTGCCCTCGCGTTGGGCTTCCTGGCAGAGCGCGCGAAAAGCCTCGGCATCGTTCTTCATCAAAACGAGGCAACCCAGCTCATGAATCAAGCCGGCAAAGAAAGCGTCGCCCGCCGGGCCCTCGCCAAGGCTCTTTCGGCATAGTTCCCTGGCGAGCTTGGCCGCGCTGCAACTGTGACGCCAGAGCAGGTCCACTGGCATCTCCGGGACATGCGGCCCCCGGCAAGCTTTGAAGACACATGTTGCGACAGCCAGCGCCTTGGCGTTCCTCGTTCCCAATTCAACCAGAGCAGTCCGCGGAACGTTTGCGCCCCCCACACCCCCGAAGAGCGCAGAATCGCCGCCTTGGACTATCCCGGTGAAACCGCCGCCGTCCCGCCCCGATGGTTCGGCGGTCTGGTCGAGGGTTGAATCGTCGTTGTCCAATTCCCGCAGCACGTCCGCGCACGCCGAAGGCAGCACGGGAAAGCGCCTGAGCGACGCAACCAGTCGCGCGAGTTCGGGGTTTTGCAGGGCTTCTTGCGCGGCCAAGGCGTGGCGAACTGTGGTTTCCAACGCGGGCAGGGAACAGGGCTTGCCCAGGTGCAGATGGGCCGGACCGAGGCGTTCGGCGTGGCCGACGTGGGACGAAAGGAGGACCCGCACCGTTGCCGGCGCGATCTGGCGAATGAGGTCGAGCATTTGGCCGCCGGTCATCTCCGGCATCTCGTAATCCGAGAGAAGCAAATGGGGCGGGCGCCGCCGAACCGCCGCCAACGCCTGGGATGGCCGGGAGAACTCACTTACCTGCCACCCGGGATCGAGCCGGCGCAGGCATAAGCCAAGCATTTGAAGAACGCCGGGGTCATCGTCAACAATGTAGATTATTCTTGGCATGGCTGAGAGGGGTTTTCACGCGGACGAACGCGCGCCGAGCCCTGCGCCGGTTCGCTTTGCATCCGGAGCAGGATTTTCAACAGAATGGTTCTTCTGGTTTCCCACATCGCCCGGCGGTCGGGCCAGCAGGCGAACATGCGCTGCTCCGTTTCGGGGCCTTGGGCGCGAGGCCATTTCGTTCTCATGGTTGGCGGTGTTCCTTGTGCGCCGCCTCGCCGCTGCCCGGAAATGAAAAGGGGCGTGACTACTCACGCTCCCTTACAGGCACGGGAATGCCCCTCAAGAACGCTTTCAGCACGCCCAATGACGGGCGTGCTTCAGCACCGCTTGAGGTCCGAGGAAATTTCCCGTTTCGTAAGGGACAGCGGCTGAAGACGCAGATTGATTTTAAGTATTGCGTTTTACATTCGATTCGTTCTCTGACGGACAGCGAAAACTTGGGATGAAATCGGGGCTGCCGCAAGGCAAAAACCAGTCATGCCGAAGGCGGCCTGCTGCGTGGGCAAATGGCTGAAGCAAGACATCTTCCGTCGAAGACGGTCTTCTTCTACCAGGCGCGACTCATGCGGAAAGCTTGCCCCCAGCGGGATTTCTTGACTGGCCGCGTGTGGCACCGTGCTCCCGCCGTTCCCGCACCTGCGCACCTCGCCGCATTTTGTGTATCACATACATCTGCTAGGCAGGCGTTGGTGCTATTGGTATTCGCGTGAATACGAGATCCGCAATCTGTCTCCTGCTGCTAGTGGCAACATCCAACGCGCTGGCCGAACGGCCCCGGGCCATTGAGCGCGTCACGCTCGACGACCGGGCCGTGACCACAGTGCCGGTCGCCACCAACCGGGTCACCACCCTCAGTTTCCCCGGCCCCATCACCGCGATCGACGGCTTCGGCTTCACGCTGGGCGGCAAATCGCCGGGCCAGTTTCAACTGGCCCATGTGCCCGGCTCGGCTTTTCTGTCGGTTCGGGCATTGGCGCCCAGGGCCGCCACCAACCTCAACATTCGGTGGAATAACCGCACCTACGTCTTCGAGTTGGTCCAGAGCAAGACGCCTGTCCTGGCCCTCAACCTGGAAGCCCCGACTCCGGTGGAGTCCGTTCCCCCGGCGCCACATCTCAGCCCGGCGCGCTTGCTCGGTTTGCTGGACAAGGCCAAGGCATTTCCGCTGCTTAAAGCTCAGCGGCCTGAAGCCGTGGCCGACGCCACCGCCCGGACCTTCGGCACCCACCCGCCAATCACCGATTTCAACGACTTTGAAATTCGCCTGGAAGAGGTGTTCCGGTTCGACGCGGAGGACACGCTCGTCTTCCACGTCATCCTCCGAAACAAGTCCGACTGCGAGATTCGCTACCTGCCAGGGAGTTTCCGCGTGCGCGTCGGCGACCGGCTCTACTACCAGTCCGTCAGCGACGCACCGGGCATGCTCCCGCCCAAGGCCGAAAGCACCGTCTATTTCGCCATCACCGGCTCCCCGGATGGCGGACGCAATGACTTGTCGCTCAAAAATGATTTCAGCGTGCTGGCCAGTCGGCTGCCTTGTCCACCGAATAGTGCGCCCGATGCACAAGCTACAGAACCACCTCCGCCGCAATCACCGCCGACCACCGGAATGACTCCAGGGCAAGAAGCTCTCGCACGGCAGACGCTCCATCGCGCGATTGGAGAATGGGAGAACACCAACGCAG
>JAJYHY010000377.1 GCA_021784555.1 bacterium | reverse complement strand
GCAGCCGACGCCAGGAGGCTCCATTGTCGTGTGGTGTTCCCATTGGATCAGAGCCTCCTGGCGTCGGCTGCTACGATGAATCTGGCGGAGGGGGACAGTGTACGTACCCTCCTGGAGCCGTCACAACGTAACAAATGTTGATAATCAGGGACTTAGGCAGATTGGAGCCGTCACAAAGGCGTCACAAGAGCGTCACAAGGCGCCACAAAGGGTCACAAATTCTGCCGGAGACCGCGGCAAGATGTCTTGGCTCCGGGCTCCCGATTGGTGAGATGTGATCCTCGGATCAGGCGGGGAAGAGCGGGTGAACAGAAGGAAACAAAGGCAACAAAGCCGGACTCCCTTTCATGTATGCGAATTTCTATAGGTGGGCGGCGCGGCTGAAGATTTACGTTGACATGGAGCCGCCGAAGCTGATAGCCTGCCCAGAAATCTAAGCTCAGATATGGAGACGGACCTTTGGCTTAAAAGCGGGTTTGGCCGCTTTGCTTGTCAAGCAACGGCGGGGGGGATGGTCCATTATCTTCGGCGCGCAAATTCCTGAGTTTCTCCCCCGCCGGCCACTCGGCAGAATGGCCCGGAATCGCTCTCCCGACAACTCACCGCGCTGAATCCCGCCGCCAACGACGAACCGTCGCGCTGACGGCCGCCTCAAACCTCAGAAATAGTGGAGCGTGCCCATGAACCCGATAGCGAATCTCGGGAGACCCATCCAACAGGTCGTCCTTTGCGCCAGCGCCATATTGGGCGATATGTTGGCCGAACTTGCCAAAACTGACGGCGGGATAGAGTGGCAAGTCCTCGTTTGCAAGGACGCCAACCCCGATCTTGGCCAAGTCACCGCGAGCCGGGCGCGTGTCCTGATCTGCGATCGGTCTCGCTGCGCCGCCTGCCCACGGAACTGCCTCCGCGCCCTTGCCGAATCCTGTCCGGACGCCAGAGTCCTTGCCCTCGGCGGGGACCCGAAGACCGCGGACTTGCCGCAAGCGGCCCCGCCCCTCGTCTGGTATCTGCCCAGCCCATTCACCGCTGATGAGCTGCGCTGGGCGCGGCTGCACCTGGCCGTTTGCGCCGGGGCGGAGGAAGCCACGGAGGGCTTGGCGCGCATCGCGCTGCGGGACGACTCCCTCCGCAAGCGCCTTTCCCACAAATGGCCGGAGGCGGACAGCCAAACCATAGCGCAGGCGATCGAGGAGGCCCTGGTGAATTACCTGGGCGACCCGCGCCAGTTGAACCAGACCGAGGGCCAGACACTCCCTGGCTTCCTGCGCATGGTGGCCCGCCGGCGCCTTTCGGACCTGATGCGCGCCGGCGGAAGCCTCGACGCCCCAAGACATTCCCAGGGCCGCGCCGAGCCTCCCGCCGACGTGGATGCCAAGATTTGGCTTGAGTCGCTTCTGCCCGCCACCGACGATGTCGTTTCCGAGGTCTGCGCCGAGGACGCGCGCCTTGAGCTGATGCGCCTTCTGCAGCCGAGCGACCAGGCCATCCTGCAGTTGCGTCTGCAAGAACTCACATCTCGCCAAATCGCCGAAAGCACCGGCCTCAGCCAATCCGCGGTGGAGCGGGCCCTTGAGCGCATCCGCGCTGCTGCCAGCCGCCTGCGCCTGGGCGGCTGAAACGCAGCCCGCAAATATTTTTCAACTTTTTGCAAATTTCCCGACTCAAGACCCGCGGAATTTTCGATATATACTATAGAGGGCTGCGCTGGCTGGCCCGAGACGACGCGCGCGATTCGCTGCGCCGTCCGGCCGAGCCCTGAGCGCAGCCGCAAACTCAGATGACTATTACACCGAACAGAAAGGCCGACTGCGGAGAGAGGCGGGTGCAGCCCGACGGCAGTGCGGCCGCTGATTCTGGGCCAAGCGCCCAACCCAAAGGCCAGGAATCAGCCAAGCTATGGGGTGACCCCTCTTACGGCGGCGAGGACGCCGACGGCCGGGCAGGGCCGCTGTGGATTGACGCCCCCGGAAGGACGCCGCCGTCCCGGGGCCTGCGGCCGGTCCCGGCCAAAGCGGCTGTTGGGCGAGCGTCGGCGCGAGCTGACGGATCGTCTCGTGGAGGACGGGAGGGAGTGCCGGGGCTCTGCAGTGAGCCGACCTATGCCCACCTACAGCTAAACTAGCCAAATCCCCTTACGTCATGAGACTCGCCTACCCAGCATCAAAGATGGTGGCGACGCGTGCAGTCAGCGTGGCGCTGGCAGCGACCGCCTTTCTCAAGCTGCTCCACGCTATGCAGTTGGCGCCGGCAGGGGCGAGGCCAGACTTGGTCATCACCCTGCTGACTGGTCGGGAGCTGCTGATCGTGTCGAGCCTCGTTGAAGCATCCATCGCTGTCTGGCTTTGGAGATGTCGGGACGCTTGGCTTGCTGCGACGTTAATCCTGTGGTTTAGCCTCTGCGCTAGCCTGTATCAGCTAGGCCTGGTCGTCCAGGGTGACCCACCGTGTCCCTGTCTAGGGGCGGCCGCCAACTGGTTGGGGCGCGGATGGACCAAGCTGACCTCGCGCGGGCTGCTGGTCCTTTTCTGGGCGTGCGGGGCGCACCTCTTGCTGTCCCGCAGCGGGGGTGTCGGGCGCTTCGGGCGGCTGGCAGGCTCTGTCGGCCTGCCCCTTCTGCTCGGCGTGTTGGTCGCCTTGCCGAAGAATTCGGCGGGGTCTGTGGTCCTTACGGGGGACTACCGCTACCACTCGGTAAGCCCTCTTACGGGACGCCCCAGCGGGCAGGAGCAGCAGTTCACGGTGGTCATGAACCAGCGGGCACTGGTGATCCGGTACGCCATGCCACCGTCCCGCGCGCCTCTGCGCGAGCCGGCCCGGACTAACGCCATTTACTTCAGCAGGCGGGCCCTCATGGACGTGCTCTCCCCGGAGGGGCTTGGCACGACATTTGTAACGTTCTACCCGCCGGAATTGGCCTGGGATCTCGGCGGCGGCCTCGGCGGCATGCCAGGCTGGACCTTCATGATGTTGCGCAGCGGCGACCTTTTCTCGAATCACGTGGGGTACTGTACCCGCCCTCTGGCGTCACCCATGGAGGTCGGCGGCGACCCGATGTCCCTGGTGACGGAGGCGGTGTACTCATACGCCGGTGCTGGTCCGGAGGCTACGCTCAGGTGTGAGATACGCGTCTCGGAGAGCGCCCTGCGCGGGTGGCGGAGATCCCCTTTGCTGGCCCCAGGCTTTAATCCCTCGCGGGACCTGCGCCGTGCTCAGGCGGAACTCGCGCGCTACAGACCGGGTTTTGTGCGCGAGAGCCTCGAACTCCGCAACTTCACGAACGCCGCTGGCCTGACGTTTCCGACCCTCCTCGAATCTACGATCTACTCTCCGCCGTTAGCCAGATCGCAGGGGAGACGACGCAGGAGGGGCGCTCTACCGCGGCAGCGGGCCGGAGCGGTCCCCGTCGTCGCCGCGCGCGACTCTGCGGCGGGGAGGCCATACGCCAGTGTCAAGATAGTCCTGCGCGTGGCGGACGCTCTCGCTCGGGCAGTCCCTGCGGTGTTGCCCATCTCCAACGCCACCATCACTATCGCGGACAGGCGAGTCTGGGACCGCCAGGCACACATAGGTGGCGTCAACTACTCCCAGCGTGGCGCGCTTACGTCCTTTGCCGTGTCCCCTGCCGCTCGGGCGGCTCTCCAGCGGGAAGTACTCGCCGCGCGGCGCCAGCGTGTCGCGCGCAGATGGAAGCGGTTGTTCACGGCCCTACTCTGTGCCGTTGCGGTAGGAGGGCCCGCGCTCATCGCGGCGCTTGCGCGCCGTCCCAGACGATCTCGGCCCGGTCCCTCGACCGGGCACACCTGAGGAAGAAAACGATCGAACGAACCATTGACACATATGAAGAAAGCAAGAACGACTGGTGCCGTCAAGGCGGCATGCGTGCTGACGTGCGTCACTGCCCTTACAGTGTGGGCTGTTTCGCCGCACTACGAGTGCGTAGATTATGAAAATGCGGCGCAGTGCGACCAGAGCTGCAATTGCCCCGCGGGTTACGGGAAGTGCTGCCTCAAGTATGACTACGTCGGCACGTGCAGCTCCTGCATCCAGTCACAGGAAAACGGCTGGAACCAATGCACGCCAGTGAACCCCTGTCCGAGGTGGGTCCCATGCACGGTCTACTTCGGCGATTGCATTGACTATTCCGACGACGGGGAGTGGTACTCGGACATGGGCTGCACATGCACCAACTTCGATCCGCCATCCTACGGCTGGAATAAGTGCTGTGACTGCTGACCCATCTGCTTGCATCGGCTCAGACCGGAGGGGTGGCGGTGGGTCGGGTCAAAGCGGCCCCGGCCATTGTCGCCATTGCCTGCTTGTTCGGTCCGGGCAGAGGCGGTTTCGCAGGCGAGCGACCGAATGGGCAAGATGGCGTGCGCAGCCACCGGCTGCGAACTGACGCTGGTCTTGCGGACTTCGGTCGACGGCTCTGAATCGTGATCGCGACCGGAAAGCTGTGGAGCGCGGTCTTCTCGAGTAAGGCGCTTGCCGCGTTGCTGGTCGCGGTCGGCCTGTGTCGTCAGCTGGACGTGGAGGGCGTTCGCGGCGGATTTTCCGGTTGGCAGCCGTGCCGCAAGGCGGTGGGCTGTATGTTCTCGACTCGGGATGTCGCCCAGTACCTGCACCTTAGCCGGACAGGCTACCGTCTCGGCTCGAAAAACTGTGCGTTCTACCCGCTCTGGCCCGGCGCGATCCACTTGGCGACGCTTATGAGGGGCAGACGCCCGGTTCTGGCGGCCATGCTGCTGACCAACGCCCTGTCCCTGCTGGGCTTCTGGCTCCTGTACCGGTTGGTGGAGCGCCATTGCGGGCCGGAAACGGCCCGCGATTCGCTCATTGTGACGCTGGCGTTTCCAGGGGCGCTCTTCTTCTCCTTTCCGTACAGCGAATCGATCTTCTTGGTGCTGGTGCTGCTGTTCTTTTGGGGCTTGGAACTGCAGCGCTGGAGCTGGGCCGCGGCGGCGGGCTTCCTGCTCCCGATGACCCGGGCGACGGGCGTTTTCGTGCTGGCACCGCTGGCGTGGTGGCTGTGGGAAGAGCAGAAAGTGGGAAGGGGAAAGCAGAAATTGGACGACAATAACAGCGAGTTCGCCAACGCTGGCGCGGAGGAGCGCCACGGTCCTTGGCGCGCCGGGCAGCTTGCCCTGCGCACCCTCTGGCGCGCCGCGGGCCGTCGTCGGCTGGCGCCGTGGCTCCTGCTGCTTTGCCCCCTGCTCGGCTACGCGGCATATTTCGGGCTGATGCACCTCTGGACGGGAAATGCGTTGGAGGGGTTCGCCGCGCAGAAGTTCTATCCCAACTCGCCTTCCATCGCCAACATGTTTGATATCAGCGGATTTGGCAATGCGCTCCTGAATGTCCGCACGCTGGACGGAATGACGGATTCGGCGCTGGACCGGATCTTCTTCCTGCTGTTCCTGGCGTTGCTGTGGCCGATCTACCGGCTGAACAAGGTATGGTTTTGGTATGTGCTGCCGGCGGGTCTGGTGCCGGCGTTGTCGAGCTGGTTCATGTCGTATCGGCGCTACATCATGGTACTGTTTCCGATGTTTGTGGTGCTGGCGGTCGCGCTGCGCAGGACCAAGAGCCGGTGGCTGTTTTGGTATTACGTGGTACTGCTGGCGGCTATCCAGGCCTGGGCGGTCAAGCAGTTTGTCAGCTTCAAATGGGCGGGATGAGAGGGGAAAAACAGAAAGTAGAAAATGGAAAGCAGAAAGCAGAAAGGCCGAGGGGCGAGGGTGAAACTTGAAACCTCAGGGGGTGATGGAGGATGGGTCCTGGAGGTGAGAGGTCAGTGGTCGGTGGTCTTTGGTCGGTGGTCGGCAGGCCTTATGAGTGAATCGCGGTATCGAATGTGGTTGTTCGGCCTGGGGGTTGTGGCGGCCGTGCCGCTCACACTGTACGGCTTTCCGTACCCAGCGCATGACGCGGTTTTGCACGTGGGGTGGTCGCATCAGTTCTCGGCGGAGTTTTGGGCAGGCAGCCTCTACCCGCGATGGCTGGCGGGAATTAGTCACGGTTTCGGCAGCCCGACCTTCTTCTACTACCCGCCGATGCCGTACTGGGCGAGCAGCCTGTTCACGCCTCTGGCGGCGGCCCTCGGGGGGCCGGGAGCGGACTGGCGGCCGCTGGGCTGGGCGTCGGGCGTTGGAGTGATCCTGAGTGGCCAGACGGCGTTCTTCTGTTTCCGAACCTTGGCTTCGCCCGAGCGCGCGTTTGCGGCGGCGCTGGCCTGCATGATTGCTCCCTACCATCTCGCCGTCGATCTGCTCCAGCGCGCGGCCTATCCGGAGTTCTGGGCGTTTGCCTGGATGCCGCTGGCCCTTGGCGGGCTGATTGGCCTGGCCAAGAACCGGCGCTGGTCATGGGAGATCACCGTGTGCGGTCTGGCGCTGCTGTATATGACGCATTTGCCGACGACGTTGACCTTCATGCCGTTCGTGCTGGTGTTCGCCCTGAGCCAGGGGGCGCGCGTCTTCGTCAAGGCCTGCACCGCCATTGCCGCGGCCTGCGGGGTGGCGGCGGTGTTCCTCGTGCCCGCGCTCACAACGGAATGGGCAGTGAACCTGCGGCGCCGTCCGTTCCCGTACGAGCTGACGTTCTTCTTTCCGAACCTGGACATCCGGGCGCCCCTGTACTCCATGGACGGGTTCAACGAGCGTCTCCTGTGGATCTTCCTGCTCCTGGCGGCGATATGGCTGCTCTGCCTTGTCACCGGCCTGACCCGGGGGGTGCGATTCAAGGTGTCGGTCAGGCGCGGGGTCAGTCCCCACTTTTTCCGCAGCGAAGGGAGGGAAGTGGCGGAAAAAGGTGCAGGACTGACCCCGGCGCCTTTGAGGTGGAAAACGGGACGAGACCGGATGGTCTGGCTGGGGCTGGGCTTGGTGGCGCTGGTGATGATGCTGTCCATCAGCAATTTCGTCTATAAGCTGATCCCGGTTTTCCAATGGATCCAGTTTTCGTGGCGGTTTCTCGCCCCGGCGACGCTGGTCTTCTGCTTCCTGATCCTTCTCTTCTGGCCCGGCATCGACTCGTCCGCGGTTGGGTGGGTGGCGCACGCCACGGCCTTGAACGCGATGGCGGTGATGGGGCTTTACATGGCCGTAATACAATACGGCCGGACCTGCCTGGCGCTCCCGGCCATGGAGGCGGCCCGTGAACTGCCGCTCGCCGCCAACCGGGACGACGTGTTCGAATACCGTCCGCGCCAGGCGGACCTGGCGGCGGCGCGGCAGCGGATGGGCGATTCGCGCGCGAAGGTGGTCGCGGGCAAGGCCGAGGTGGCGGTGCTCGAATGGAAGCCGCGCCTGATCCGGCTCCGGGTGGCGAGCGCGGCCCCGGCGCGGATTGTGCTCAGGCAGTTCTACTATCCGGGCTGGTCGGTTCGGACGGCGGACGGCCGCGCTATCCGCGTGAGGGCTGAGCCGAAGACCGGTCTGGTCCTTTTCGAGGCGCCGCCGGGCCGGCAGGTGCTGACGGTGCGGCTTGGCGCCGGTTTGGCGGAGAGGGCGGGATGGGCGCTGACGCTGCTGAGCATCGGCGGGTGTGTTGTCAGGTGGCTCGCGGGCCGGCGCCGGCGCGCGCGACGGGATTTGCAATGGCCCGCGGGCGAGCCGGCGCCCGGTGAGGCGACCACTGGG
>JAJYHY010000041.1 GCA_021784555.1 bacterium | reverse complement strand
CAGGCGCAACTGGCCGAACAGGCCGGGGTCTCGAAGCGCACGGTCGAAAGGCTTGAAACGGGCGGCGTGGCCACGCAGTTGTCCGGCTTCATCCGTGTGTGCCGGGTGCTCGATCTGGTGGAGCGTTTCAGCCTGCTGGTGCCCGAACCCGTGCCCAGCCCCATCGAACAGTTGAAGTGGCGCGGACGGAGGCGGCAGCGCGCGTCGGCGAGGCAGAAGCCGAAAACCCTGGCGAAGGCGTGGCGATGGGGAACTGAAAAATGACTTTGGCGGAAGATGGGGTCGCCGGAAACAAAGACAAGGAGCTTGAAGATCCCAAGGGCGATGGCGCCATCGAATACGCCTATTCGTTAATGGCGAAGGCGGCGGGCGTGAATGTGAGCGAGTGCCGCCTGCTCGAAGAGGGCGGCCGGCGGCATTTCATGAGCCGGCGCTTCGACCGGCTGGAGGGCGGCGAGAAACTCCACATGCAATCGCTGTGCGCTATGGCTCACTTCGACTTCAACCACGCGGGCGCCTGCTCGTACGAACAGGCGTTGCTGACCATCCGGCGGTTGAGCCTGCCGATGGAAGCGGTGGAAGAACAGTTCCGGCGCATGGCTTTCAACATCCTCGCCCGCAACCAGGACGATCACGCCAAGAACATCGCCTTCCTGATGGACAAGGCCGGGCGCTGGTCGCTGGCGCCCGCCTTCGACGTCACCTACAGCTACAACCCGACCGGCCGCTGGACGGCCACGCATCAAATGACGATGAACGGCAAGCGCGACGGATTTACCCTCGCCGACTTCCGCGCCTGCGCCAAGGCAGCCCTGATGAAACGCGGTCGGGCGGAGGCTATCGTGGATGAGGTGCGTGCCGCTGTCAGCAGATGGCCGGACTACGCTGAGCAGGCACGGGTGGCAGAGGAGTGGCGCAGGCAAATTCAGCGCAGCCACCACTTGGAATTTCCACGCGCGTGACGTCGGCGCCGGGTGCAATCAGCGCTTGGCGGAGTGCCAGCAAAAGTGCCAGCAAAGGCGGTTCAGACGAGCCGTTGCCGGCTTGTTGCCGTCTGGAAATCGAGCATCTAATGCGGCTTGCCAAGGCACGGGCCCGCCAGCTTCTCGCCCATGGCAAGTGACGTAAACAAGGCCATGCGCCGATATGTCGCCGACCGCGCCTATCACGTCTGCGAGTATTGCCTGATCCACGAAGACGACACGTTTTGGGGCTGCGAGGTCGATCACATCATCAGCCGTAAACACGGCGGGACCAGCGACCCAGCAAACCTCGCATGGGCCTGCGCTTCTTGCAATAGCAGCAAAGGCAGCGACTTGGACACGCTCGTCGGCCATGGTTCAGAGCCTATCCGGCTGTTTCATCCCCGTTCGGAGAAATGGGCGCAGTGCTTTCAACTCCATGGGGTTCGCGTCGATCCCCTGAGCGCTGTCGGCGAAGCCACCGTGAAGCTCCTTCGCATGAACGAGACCAATCGCCTCAACGAGCGTCTGACTCTTGCCGCGACGGGCCGGTATCCCACGATTGAGGCGCTCGCGAGGATGACGGAGTGAAGAAGGCAGCGGCACGCCCGGCGGTTGGCGGCCTTACGGGCGAGGGGCGATGATGAGGGTCTTTTCAGGCATGGTGGCTGCCGGGACAATTTCCACGCCCACCATGTGCTCTTGCCACCACGCTTCGGCCATCAACGGTGTCCAAGCAGCGGCGCCCGCGCAATCTTCCAGGGCCTCGTCCAGGATTTCGGCGCGCTGAGGGCGGTCGTCGGGGTTTCTGGCCAGACAGCGCATGATGAGTCCCTGGAGGTCTGGAGAGAAACCGTTGGGGAGGATGTCTGAGAGAGGAGTGGGGTCCTCATGGGCCTGCTGGTCGAGGAGGCGCTTGACGTTCGCGTTGGTGAAGAGCGTTTTGCCGCTGAGCAGCCAATAGCCGACCGCTCCGACGGAATAGAGGTCGCTGCGGGCATCCACAGTCTCCGGCGCCTCGATGGCCTCCGGGGACATGAAATGCGGCGTCCCGACGACCGCATTCGTGGCGACGCCCTTCGATCCCCAATTGACCGCCTTGACCAGGCCAAAATCGAGGACCTTGACCAGGTCGCAAACACCCCCGCGCCGGGTCAGGACGATGTTGGCGGGTTTAATGTCGCGATGGATCAGGCCCGTTCGATGCGCCTCGGCCAGCGAGCCGCAGACCTGGCGCAGGATATGGATGACGCGCGCTTCCGGTTGGGGGCCGAATTGGCGGACCAGGCGGTGCAGGTCGATGCCGCTCAGATACTCCATGGCGTAATAGAACAGGCCCTCCGGCGTTCGGCCATAGTCGTAAATGGCGACGGTGTTAGGATGGGTCAACTGACTGGTCATCTGGACTTCCTGTTCGAAATTGGCGGCGGTCGATTCGTTGGTGAGCTCCGGGCTGAGGAGTTTGATGGCGACCGGGCGGCGCAGGAGCGTGTGCCGGGCGCGATAGACCATGCCGTTGGCGCCGCGGCCAATTTCCTGGACCAGGACATATTGGCCCAGGCGTCGCGCGGCGAGGGCGCTCTTGCGGAGGGAGGCCTCCAATCGCTCGACGAGGAGAGAAAAGGCAAAAATGGCGATGCCGCTGAGGATTAGAAGCAGGAAGAGTGAAAGAAAGACCCGGCGCAACAGGTAGAGGGTCTGGAAGGCCTCATCGGTCGGAACCTCGACCGCCACCCCAAACCCGTAGTCCGGAAGCCACTGCCAGGCCCCGATTACCTTGACCCCAAGGTAGTTGCGGTAGCCGTTCACGTCGTAACCATCCCATTGGGTCGTGGCGGCGGCCGCCATGCGGGTCAGGGGCAGCTTGTAACGCGGCTTGAGTGGATCGTCACCGGCCTCCAGGTCCACGCCCGGGTCCAGGAGCTGGACGCTGAGAATGGAGGTCGAATCCGGGGTGTTAGTAATGAGGCCGACGCGCCTCAGCTCGTCATCGAACCGGGAAGCGGTCAGCATCACACCCCGGCTGTCGAAGGCGTAGGCCTCGCCGTTCTCGCCCATGCGCCCCACCGAAAAGATGCGGCTGAATTCATCTTCGGGGCGCATCCGCAGGCCGAGAACGGCAACCACTTTTCCATCCGCCGCGAGCACCGGAGAAGCAACCACCATCGTTGGGCCTTGAGCGCGCTCTTGCGGCGATAATGAGTCGGAGGCGAACGGACGCGAGACAAGCACTTGTCCGGCCAGGGCACGGCGGATAAAGGGGAGATAGCCTTCAGGGGCCGGCCGATCGATCTGCAGACGATCAGAACAGGCCAGGATGCGCCTGTCAGGAGCGACGACTACAAAATCCACATAATGCCGCGCATCCACCCATGGCTTGAGGTATCTCTTCAGGGTGACCGCCTCCGGGGAATCGGCCAGCGTCTGCTGCGTGGCAGCGGGAGTCCTGGCCAGCGAGGCCAGACCGGCGGCGGCTTCACGCACGCGGACGTCAGCCGCCAGCGATTTCGCGTCGGATTCGCGTTCTGAAAACCAGAGGCCAAGGGCGGTGACATTGGCCCTGCGCAACGTCTGCAAGCGGGAAACCAGCTCAGTCTTTACCGTGCTCTCCATCACGCTGCGCGTCCACATTCCGGCAAGGCTGATAAGCACGGCCCCCAGCAACGGCCAAATCCAGAGGTGCTTGGAAAGCACCAACGGGGCTCGCGTCACCAGCCGGGCAAGCCGGTTGCCGCGTCGGCGTGGAAAAACATCAGTCACCCTGGAAGGGTGAGTCGAGAGGGGAGAATTGTCAACCGGTGGGCGCGTTCACCCTTGCTGGGCAATGGCCTGCCGGGTAGTGTTTGCCCGTGAACAGTCCATTTCCAGGCATGGACCCGTGGCTGGAGTTGCACTGGCGGGACGTGCATGCGCGTTTGATTATTTATGCCGCCGACCAACTCCAGTTTCAACTCCCCGAACCGCTCGTGGCCCGGGCTGAGGAGGACGTGTCGGTCGATATCCAAGAGGAATCGCCTGCATCGGCTCGGCCCGACGTGTATGTCGCCGAGGACCGGCCCGGAGGTCTGGAACGCAGCGTCGCGACCCTGACCCCGCCCGCCGCTGTGGCGACGCCTCTGCTGGTGCGCCTGCCCGAACCCGAAGTCCAACGGCGCATCGAGATAATCGACCCCTCGTCCGGGGGGCGGGTGGTCACAGCCATCGAGGTGCTCAGCCCTTCCAATAAGCTGCCGGGGCGCGCCCGGCGTGCTTATACGGCAAAACAGCGCGATTACCTTTCCGCAGGCGTGAACCTTCTCGAGATAGACTTGGTGCGAAAAGGCGGCTGGGTGTTTTCGATGGACGAGGCTCTGTTGCCGGCTCGCAGCCGGGCAGCCTATATGGTTTGCGTTTTTCGCGCCACCAATCCGGGGGAACGCGCCCTCTATCGTCTTCCGCTGCGGGAACCGCTGCCGCGTATCGCTGTTCCTCTGCGCCCATGCGACCACGATGTCGTCTTGGACCTTCAGGCAGTCTTCAACCAGGCCTACGAGCGCGGTCGCTACGAACGCACCGATTATCGTCAGCAGCTCGACCCGCCACTCTCAACCGAGGATGCCGCCTGGGCGCGCGATCTGCTCCGCAAGGCGGGCCGACTCTGACGCATTTCCAGAGGCTCAGGACCCGGTTGGGGGATGCCCCTTTTTGTCCGGGAGATAGTGGTGCAGGGCAGCCCACTTCTGTCGTGGAACCAGTTCGTCCCAGCGGATTAATGGCCGGATGGTGGGAACAGGCTCAGCCGTGCGGAACCGCAAGGTGAGGATCTGCTGAGGGCGAACGGGAAATTCGTAAACTGGACCGCCTTGCAGACCCTGTGCGTGCCGGCCGACCAGATCGGTCAGCGCGGCGGAGGCGTGAGGCAGATGCAAGGCCACCTTTGCCGTGCCAGGCTGGCCGAGGGCTTCGATCAGGCGCATCTCGATGTCGGGACCATCCCGGCGCATGGCCTCGACAATCAGGTTGCCAGAGGTTTGCACGAATGACATCGGGTCAATGGCGCGGCAATTGGTCGCAACCGTTACCGGGTCGTTGTATTCCCAGGCCAGTCGCGGCACGCGGGCGGAGGGCCAATCCGAATCGTGAGCGACCAGCGCATACTCGAAATGGTGAGGACCTTTGCCGCTCAACCAGGCGTTTGGGTAGCCGTAATATTTGTCGCTGGCGTTGAGGAGGTAAATGATGGGCGTGCGTCCGTCGAGTTCGCGTCCGGGCAAGCCGCGGTCAAGCAACGCTACGCCGCCCTGGCCGGGCGAGGAGTAATCGCTCCAGCGCACGGCGGGCACGATGCCGGAGATCGTGCCGTCGTCACGGGAAAACCCGAACGGGATGCCGCGGCGGACTTGCGCCGGAGTTCGGGCGAGCGGGAACTCGGCGACGACCACCGTGAGGTTTGGAATGTCATTGAGGTCAGTCTCGAACTCGATGCGGGGTGAATTCTTGAAAAAGCGGATGACGCGCTTGATCGCCCCGCCGCCAAAGAATTTGCCCCGCGCGTCAATGGTGATGGCGAGGGGGCCTTCCGTCGCGGTCACGGTCGTTTTGTAATCACTGGAGGTGGCGAGACGGGGACGTTTGCGACGCGGCGCGGTGAAGTCACCCGGATCGCCCCCGCCGGTATGCCGTTCGGCGACTATCACATTAGCCGGCCCGCCCAGCATTTCGCGGCCGGAGGGCTTGCTTCTCAGACTCACCAATGCGCCGGTGAGCGGGTCCACGCGCGCGGAGTAATATTCCGTCTCAATCGTCTTGGGCAGGCTGATGGCAACGGGCGCGGGGGCGGGCTTGGCTTGCAGTTTCGCGCCCACGAAGCCCACCGCTGGGACTTTCAGCTCACAAAACGTTGTGCCGTCACCGCCGGCCTCGCTTTTCACTCCGGCGAGGCTCCGGCCTGGAGGCAATCTTAAGCGAAGCGGATCGGTGCGTGTCCAGTTGGCCGAGTTGAACAACGTGACCGCTGAGCCTTGGCCAGCAAGCTGGCGCGCGGCTGTTTCGAGAGTGGCCGCGCTTTCCTTCTGTACCCAGCCGAGGCGGTCGGCGACATCCCACGAACTCTTGCTTTGGAAGACCATTCCCCCCGCGCTGCCCCACAGCGTGTTGCGGTCCATGCTTAGCAGCATTTGCAGCCAGGCGTGATAAAACGGTTGCACCGGATACGCGAATCCGGTCTTGAGACTGGCAATGGTGGCGAGCATCTCGGCCGACTGGAGCGCGTGTTCGTCCCGCCGAAACCAGGCCTTGACCCGGTGGTTCTCGATCCAGAAGGAATCAAAGGTGTAGCTCGTGCCGGTTCGCACGGTGGGCAAATCGAACTGGCCGGACTTTACGCCGGGCAACAGCGCGTCCACGTAAGGCGAGAGGCCCGTGAACCGGAGATTGCAGTCAGGGCGATACTTCTTCCAGGCCTCAAGAAAGGCGGTGGGGTTTTGATGCCATGCCGGGGCGAGGGAATAATCGCCGCTACCGCCGAGAATCAACACGGGCGCGCCGACCGGGGTGGTGGCGAGCTTGGAGGAGATGGTCCTGGCGGCCTGAAGCAGTTGCGCCTTGCTCGGGGCCTGGCGCGCGGAATAGAGGTCGCCGAGGTTCTCGGAATAGCCGCCGGGGACCAGCGTGAGGATGCGCGAACCGTCCGGCGACTCGGACCAAAAAACCGTCTTGCCGGAACGATTGCGGCGCGTGTAAATCAAGGCGTCCAGGTCGAGCAACTTGCAGAGCTGCGGCATCTGCGCGTGGGTGCCGCAGACATCAATGGCCCAACAGTAGCGCGGGCGGACGCCCATCACCTGTTCCTGCCAGCGCAAACCTTCGATGCCCATCTTGGCCAGCGCCTCGCCCCCGGACAGATTGATGGTGGGTTCGAGGAAAAAGGCGTTCACCAGTTCCACCCGGTGCTGGCGGACTTGCTGCTTGAGTTCCGCAAAGCGTTGAGGCTGGAAATTCTCAATCGCTATCATGTTGTTGCACTCCGACATCGCAAAGTCGTAGTTCGGGTCGTCCCGAACGCGGTCCAAGTGGTCCAGATAGGAATTGGCGCAGTAGTTCCTCTCGACCGACCAGTTGGCCAGCCAGCCGCAACTGGCCGGGTGGAAGTTGGACACCACAAAAACCTGTGCGGGCAGCCGCACCGGCGGTGGTACTTGCGCACTGACCTGAGCTGAGAGCAAGGCCAGGGCCAAAAACAGGAGTATGGCGGCCCGCAAGTTGGCGGACCAGCTATAATGTTTTCGTAACTGCCTAGGCGGCGATAGGAGCGCGGACGCCCTCGTCCGCGAGCGCGGGTTTCTGGAGACAGTGCCACTAACTTTTGGCCCGGGCATCGGCCGGGCCAACTGCGCGCATGGCCCTGTGCCGGAGGCACTTCCGAGAATAGCCCAACGTTTCAACGTTGGGTGGGGGTGCGGACCGAAACAAGTCCCGACAGGGACGGCTGAGGGGCCAGAAGAGCCCTGACACCACAACGTCAGCCGTCCCATTCGGGACTCGTTGCCCCTCGGCGATCTAACCCAACGTTGAAACGTTGGGCTATTGTCAAGCCTGCCTCCGGAACAAAGAGGGCGCCGGCTGGAGCCAGCAAATGTTAGTGGCATTGGGTTTTAAAGTTCCTTTATTTCGACGTTGCGGAAAGCTACCGGGTCGTTGTGGCCGGCGAACCCAAAGTGGCCGCGAGTCCGGTTCTTTCCCGGATGCGGGCTGTCATGCATATATGTGTGGACCTTGGAGAGGTCGGCATTCAGGATGATCGTGCCATTAAGTTCCACCTTGATAGTTGAGCCTTTGACGGTGACCTCTTCGAAGTTCCATGTGCCGATCGGGTGCTGATAGCCGCGGGCGGCGGCCACCATGCCATAAGCGGAGCCGTGGGCTTGGCGCGGGTCGATCTTCTCCCCGGTTGCCTGCTCGTAATGGTCGTCGAGCACCTGGCACTCGCACATGCCGTCGTAGGCCGTATCCCCATAGCCGGGGTAGCGGATGGCCAGGCCGTTGTTGCCGCCGGGAGGAAGCTTGAACTCAAGCCGGACGGCGAAGTCGCTGTACTGCTTTTTCGTGTAGATCGTGCCGCCCTTGCGCGGCCGGCACTGGATGGCGCCATCGACGATTTGGTAATTGTCCAGCGGGCCCGCCCAGCCGGCGAAGTCCTTGCCGTCGAAGATCGATTTGAACCCCTGGTTGCCATGGGATTCGAGGATGGCGTTGGCCTCGCCTGGACCAATCTGGCGGATGTAGATATTGCGCCATTGGATCTCCCCGCCGTGCGTCTGCAACTCAATCGGGCCGCGGGGCGGGATGGGCTTGCTGCGGTCGTAGTAATTCTCCATCAGCGCGTGATCGACGACCTGTTTGCCGTTGAGCCAGACGCTGACTCGAGAACCAACCATTAGGATTCGAAACGAGTTCCATTGGCCGAAGGGCCTGTCCGCCAGTACCAAGGGGTCCTTGCCCGGCGCACCGGGGCTGTTGTTCCACAGGCCGCCTGAGCCTTTGTCGGACCCCAGCGAGAATTTGTCTCTCTCGGTCGAATCCCAAATCTGGACTTGGGGACACCCGCGCAGGTACACGCCGGAATCGGCCCTGGGGACGGTCTTGTATTCAAGGCGCAGCTCAAAATCGCCGTATTCTTTCTTGGTCGTGGCGTAGGCGCCGTAACCGTCATTAACCAGATCCCCGTTTTCGACCCGCCAATGCTGCTTCATTGACCGGGTCCATTTCGCTATCTGCGCCTTGCGCTCCGCCGGGGGCATGGCATCGAGTTTGCGTGGATCAAAGGTCTCGCCTCCGCGCCAGCCAGCCAAGTCTCTGCCATTGAACAGGGCGGTGAAGCCCGGCGGCGGGTGCGGCACATCGACCGCCAGACCGAATTGGCCGCCGACGGCGATCAGCAACGTGGTGAGAGCTAAGCGAGGTAACAACGTCATTTCATTGACTTTCATCGTTTTTCCATTGTTGGACGCCTGAGAATGAAGGGCTTCCCCGGCCATGTCAAAACAGAAACAACCAAAACCGCGGGAGAGGTGCATCCGGCCCGTACCAGCGCGTCTCGGCCGCAAAAACTCGAAACACGAAACAACGTCAAATACAGCAAGGCAAAATGCCCAACACCCGGACAAATGATTTCGATCATTATGCCTTCTGGCTTCAGAAATAATCAGAACCGACGCCGCGGCGCGACAATAAAATACGCGGCCGCGTATTTTATTGTCGCGCCAAAGAGCAGCAACCAAGCGCGTGTTCTCCTGCGTTGCGATTTCTGCGTTCTTTTGCGGCACAATATTGGTCGGGTTCATACCTGCCTTATCGGTCGGATGCCAGGCGCGGTCTCTTCGGAACCTCACCAGCACCACGGTCTGCGCGCTCCGCCATTGGTGCCGCTCGGAATGGCCATCTGAATACGCGAGGTTGGCGCCTCGGTTGTGGAGTGACCCGGGCAGGTCCGCCCACCCCTCGCTGTTAATCCAGAAATAGGCGTCGTTGAGGGTGTCCGGATGCTCGTCGATAAAGACGTAAGTCCCGCTGGGATTTCGGATGTCGGTCGGGGCGATGAACTGGCGCTTCCACGGCAAAAGCAGCGCCGCGAGAATGGCAATGACGGCGATAACGGTCAGCAGTTCGAGCAGCGTGAAGCCGCGATGGCGTTCGGTTCGCCGGCTGCCGGCCCCCGAGCTCGGCCCGAAGCCCCTCGCGGTAGCGGACCGCGGAACGCGGCAGACTGCGCTTCGGGCGGAATCCAAAGCGACGGATGGAGTCGCACTCCAGCAAGAAACAGCTTTTCGGCGGCGGAGGTCTGGGGCATGATGGCGGGCGGATTTCTGAAGCAACAAAAGTAAAGACTAATGTCCTCGTACGATAGACTCCAAGACGAACTCAGGGCGAACCCCAGAACCTGGTTGATCACGGGCGTGGCGGGATTCATCGGCTCCAACTTGCTGGAGGCGCTCCTGCGCCTCGGCCAGCGCGTCGTTGGCCTGGACAATTTCTCCACCGGCAAGGCGGCCAATCTTGATGAAGTCAAGACCAATGTAAGCCCGTCCGAATGGGAGAGATTCCGGTTTATCGAGGGAGACATTCGCCAGGTGGCGGTCTGCCGTGCGGCTTGCGCGGGCATCGATTTTGTCCTGCACCAGGCCGCGCTCGGCTCGGTGCCGCGCTCCATGGAGGACCCGCTTGGCGCCCACGAGAGCAACGTCTCCGGGTTTCTGAACGTGCTGGTGGCGGCGCGGGAGGCGAAAGTCAGCCGGTTCGTGTACGCCTCCAGCAGCGCGGTGTACGGGGATGAACCGGCCTTGCCAAAGGTCGAAAGCAGAATCGGCAGGCCGCTCTCGCCCTACGGCGCGACCAAGGCCATCAATGAGGTCTATGCCACCGCGTTCGCCCTTGCCTACGGATTTGCCTCCATCGGCCTGCGCTATTTCAACGTGTTCGGGCCGCGGCAGGACCCGGAGGGCGCCTACGCGGCCGTCATACCGAGGTGGATAGCCGCCCTGCTCCGGCGCGAGCCGGTCCATATCAACGGAGATGGCGAGACGAGCCGCGACTTTTGCTTTGTCACCAATGTCGTGCAGGCAAACCTCCTGGCCGCGACCACCACGAATGCCGATGCCCTGAACCGGGCTTACAATGTCGCCGTGGGAGAACGCACAACGCTCAATGAGCTGTTCCGTCTGCTCCAGAACGGATTACGCCGGCTCGACCCGGCTCTCCCCGAGCAGCGTCCCGTCTATTGCGATTTCAGGCCCGGCGACGTGCGCCACTCACTGGCGGACGTCACCCTGGCCAGGCAGTTGCTTGGATACGAACCCACCTACCGCATCGACCAGGGCCTTGACGTCGCGATGGAATGGTACCGAGACCATACGCAACGAGCCCCTTGACGCTGTCGCAAACAAGAACATCCTTGCCCTCGCAATGTTGATGGTTTTCGCTCCTATCCAGCGAGGGGGGTGACCGTAGAAAACCCGCCGCGTCTCATCCCGGGTTCCCTCTCCTACGGATGCGTGCAACTTCCGACCCGCCCAGCATCTCCCCACTCAAGGTTCCTCCCATCCCCAGGGCGGCTCCGGATGTGCAGCTCACAGCAGCGGCGCAAATTCTATGGTCTAGCAGGAGCCGCCAGACGCAAGGCAATCTCGTCCCGTTTGATCGTGCCCACACCTGGCTTTCGGGACCCAAGGAAGGAACTGCAGTCTGTCTTGGCGGACCGGCTCTCAACGCGGTGGAAAAACACCTGGCAGATCGCGATGCCGGGCACCAGAGCGATGGGCACCTCACCTACGTTGCCCAACTCGAGCGTCAAACACCCGGTAAAACCGGGATGAACGCCCGCCGCAGTAGCAATGATGAGGCCACGCCGCCCCCAAGAGGAACGCCCGACGACGTATCCCGCCAACTTATCAGGAAGGCGCAGCCATTCGAGCGTGACAGCGAGAACGAAGTCCTTTGGATGGAGGATAAACCGCTTGTGGAATGGCACGTAGTGAGTCTTAGCGAGCCTGGCCGCGTCTGCATCGGACGGATCGAGTTCTTCAAGAACGTCCAGGTGCGTGAAGCGTGCGCGAGGCAAGGTCATGAACCATGTCCCGAGTCGCAGGTCAATCGAGGCCGCACCGCTGTGAGCCAGGTGCTGCAGGTTCGGCGTGGGTCTAATGAACAGTCGCTCCCGTGGGTCAGCAGGTGGGTTTCCAAGCCAGTTGGCAAGTTCGTCAGCCTTGAGGATCATGCTGGGGCGGCGTTCTTGGTTTCGTATTCGAGAACTTCGAGTGACTTCAGAACTAATTCGCGCAGGATTTCCTGTGGGGAGTGATCAGCTACTTGGGGCACATTGTCCATGGCAGCCTTCCACCCGGCATTGAGTATATGCACGAGGTGGCCCGTCTTCTCCGCGGGTGCGACAACACAAAAATCATCATAGATACGTTGGACCGTCGCGGCATGCTCAGCGCGGAGTTCCTCGGTGCTCCGGTCCGGAAGCCCTGGACGCCGCAGCAACGAGTCGGCATGGGATATCAATTCCGGCGCAAGCTCGTCAGCGGCGGAGTCCGCCAGCTCAACAAGGAATTTTTCGTGCCGGTCCTCGTCCGAGGGCTCATCGCGGTCCTTGAACCAGGACTCGTAGTTTGCCGGCGGTTGAATCCCATACCTCAGGGCCGCTTGCATTTGGAAACGGACCCGCCGAAGCATGTTCGGGTAATGCAGCGCGCGCATGCCTTCGACAACCGGGGAGAGCAGATGAGCAAAGGCGTAAAGAAATGACTCTCCAAACAGTCGCAGGCCAACAAAATCGCAAAAATACTCCTCGCTCTGGCGTTGAGCCCAGGCAAACGCGGGCGCCCACGCAGCGGTCGCGAACAACTCAGTTTCGAGGTCATCCGGTGTGGAAATCTCCGGGTGCAGCCTATGGAAGTCGGCCCAACTGGCGCGGATTTTAGCGAGAACCGAAGCCTTCAGACGGGTGAGAAAGGCCGGATGCCACAAGGATCTTTCCACCACCTCAGCCCACAGAGCATGTCCCATCTCGTGGCCGGCGAGCGGGGCGACCAAAGGGTTGCCGGACTCATGTGCTGGAATTCCGATCAGAACGAAGCCCGGTAACAAAGGAACCTGTGTATAAACGAAAGTCGAGTAATCCCATTCCGAGGACAAAAGCAGCTTAGCCTCCGGCCCCAGAACACGCCAAGCGAGCCTCGCCAAGGGAGTATAGATCTCGAACGCGTTACGCACGTTGGTGCTTCGAAGAATGAAACCAAGAAATGGGAGGTAGTCCCACAAGTCAGTCAACTGCTGCTGGCAGACCTGCTTCACGGTGCCCAAGTCGCTTCCAGGACCGAGCATTTCGAGCATCTCGGCGCGCTCAAGCCTCGCCAGCTCCTCATGGAAGGCAGTCAACCGCTGTTTTGCAAATGTCAAGGCCCGCATTGTGGCCCCTTAACGTCGATACTGACTGGTCGGTCTCTCATCCCTGAATTCTCGATGGTGAGCAGAGGCACCCCTCGCCAAGGCCAGGCAGAAGTCCCGCAGAACCTCAGCGCGGCTTGCATCGATCTGATCGGCTGACTGATCGAGCCAGTCCGCAATCTGCCGCATCATTTCCCGCAACTCCGCGACTTTCGTCACGCGTTTTTCGGGGATTGACGCCAACGCGCGAGCAACCAGGACTTCGGTGTTGGGGTCGAGTAACCAAGTCTGATGCATCTGCGGCCCCCCTTCAATCTCTTGGTCGAACGAATTCCTCAGAAGATCGCTCAGTTTCCGGACTGCACCCATAGCCGCGGCGCTGCCTTGCCGCTGTGCATCAAGCTCTACGGCTGCACGGGTGGCAAGCAAGGGAAGTGATGGTTCAACTGCTCGCAACCAAGGGCGCAATTTGGGAGCGTCGATATTCAGTTTCATAATTATTTCACCGTTCGCGGAAGTATCGCCCGTTTTAGAGCCCTGGCAAGACGGAACCTCGCCGCCCCCCCCACAAGTAGGGGGACCATGCAAGTCCTCACTATTTATCTGTTCCGGCATCCGCGTCGGGCGGATCGCCTCCGCCTCGGGGATGAGGTCAATCCGTTATCGGCTGAACGGTCACCGTGACCAGGCCCATGTGTGGGTTGGCCAGACGCTTGAAGGCCGCCAATGCCAGATCAATGACCCGTCCGGTGCGCACCAACCGCTTGGCCGGGCCGCGATCGGTGATCGTGACCAGAACGCTGCGGCGCTTGCGCTTGGGCGCCTTGAGCGTGACCCGGACTTTAGTGCCGAGCGGGTAGAACCATGAGGCCGCGGTGAGCTTGTCAGGATTGAACTTCTTCCCGTTGGCCATTAACTTGCCGCGGTGCGCCTCTCCGTACCACGACGCCACGCCCTTCTTGTGCGGCACACCCCCCCACGCGACGACAGATTGCGCCGCGACGAGAAGAGCGGATAGCAACACAGTTTTCATCCTCTGAAATGAGCAGTCATGTTTAAGGCCAAGCTCATCGAGTTTATTTATACACTAAGCCTCACTCCTATTTCTATGGGGTGTTCAACCCAGCCTCTTACTGCGTGTCTAATAGGGCCGTTTTCGATACCTGCTAAGGTCTTTGCCCACTTCCGGACGGCGGCACCCCAGCGCAATATGAGCACATTGCTCTTTGTGTGTTCTCAATGACACCAGAACTAACCTATCGGCCCGATGCTGTTTCGGTTTCCATCGCCATGTTTGCGTGGAACGAGGAGAAGGTCATCGCGCGCGCCCTGCGCTCGCTCTTGGCACAATCGCTGTTTCTGGACTCGAGCCGTCCCAGGCCAAAATGCGAGCTGTTGTGCATCGTGAACGGCAGCACGGACGGCACGGCCCGAATCGCGGAGACGACGCTCGCCGAGTACCGGCCCACTCTGGAGAGCGGCAATCTTCGCTGCCGTGTGGTCCGCCTTGCCCAGCGCGGAAAGCTCAACGCGTGGAACCAATTCGTCCACGTTTTGTCCGCCAGGGAGGCCCGGTATCTGTTCATGATGGACGCGGATATCGTGTTTGAAGAGAAAACCACGCTGGCCAACATGCTCCAGGTCCTCGAAGACGATCCCGATGCCTGCGTGGCGGTGGATCGGCCTTTGAAGGACATCGCCTCCAAACCGCGGAAGGGGCTGCGTGAACGGCTTTCGCTGGCCGCTTCTCAGGCGACGCAAGCCGCCCAAGCCCAACTCTGCGCCCAGCTCTACGGCATCCGCGCCGCCACCGCGCGGAACATTTACCTGCCGCGAGATCTGCCGGCGTGCGAAGACGGCTTCATCAAGGCCCTGGTATGCACAGACTTTCTGGCGCACCCGGTCTGGCCACGACGCATCCGCCTGGCGCCTGGCGCCGCCCACCGTTTTGAGGCCTACACCTCGCCGGCCGCGCTGCTGCGCAACCAGAAGCGCCAGATTCTGGGGCAAACGGTGGTCCACCTCCTGGTTGACGAATATGTCAAGTCGCTTCCCACACCTCAGCGGCAGGCCCTGGCTCAAACCCTGGGCCACAAAGACCAAACGGACCCAGCCTGGCTGCGGCGCCTGATTGCCGGGCATCTCCGCCGCGTACGCTTCTGCTGGCGGCTGCACCCCGGACTTCTCAGCCGCCACTTCCGGCGGCTTGCGGCAGCCCGTGGGTCCGACGCCCCCCTGGCCTGGGTCGCCGCCCTGGCCAACCTTATGGCGAGTCTTCTGGCGAGCTGGCTGGCCTGGCGGTCCTTGAAGCGCGGCGCCATCGATTATTGGCCCCAGGCCAGCAGAAGCCCTCAATGCCAAAATGCACAATGTCTAATGCCCAATGCCCAATGAGAGCGCGGTTTGCTATCGGATCAAGCCCAAGCGGGCCAAGCTCTTCCCGCCGCAGAATCATGCGGTTTGACGCCAAGCCTCGTTAGCTGGAACTTACGACGCCTATGAATGGAACCGTGCCCACGAAGGTCGCCAGAGTAGTGACCAGCCTGCTCTTGCATCCGCGCTACATTTCCCGGTGTTTGGTCCACAACCTCCTGCAGGACACATCACCCCTGGAGCTGGAATTGCCCTGGTTTTCCTACGCCGCCATCGACTTCCTCCAGCACTTTCTCCAGCCGCACATGACTGTCGCTGAATACGGCTCAGGCGGCTCAACCCTCTTCTTCGCGCGGCGAGTTCAAGGCGTCTTCTGCGTAGAAGATAATCCTGAATGGTTCGAGGCGGTATCCGGCAAGCTCCGCGCCAACGGCATCGACAATGTCACCCTTAGACTGTGCCCGTTCGACTTCAAGAATCCTGCGGGCTTTGAAAGCTCCGGTTATCTGCGCGCCCTGCCGGACGAACGCTTCGATGTCGTGGTGGTCGATGGAAGTGAGGAATGGACACCAGTCAGGCCGGTCTGTTTTGAAATGGCCGAAAAGCGGGTGAAGCGCGGAGGCATCGTCATGGTTGATGATTCCTGGCGCTATCCGGTCTTGCGCCGGAACAACCACGCCAGCGGCTTCCGGGTCTTCAAGAGCGTTGGCCCCTGCCGCCCGGGGGTTACGACCACAGACGTCTTCTTTTATTGAGGGGCGGCGTTTGATGGGCCGGCCGCCGCGGCCGGCAAGTTCGCCGCCAATCTGAAACAGAAGGGGCCGCAGGATCACCCAATGTTCCCCTGCCCGGCAATCGCAAATCGCAAATCTAAAATCGAAAATCCTCCGGGGGTGGCGTTGCGCTCAACCCCCGGCTAACGTTCGTCGTCCTCCCGGATCAGGACTGAAGCTTATCTTTGACTTCCTGGGGCACTTTCAGTTCGGTGGCCCCGACGTTCTTGAACTCGACGGTGGTGGTGCGGTTGATATCCCTTTCCTCACCATTGAAGGTAACGGTACCCTGGAGATTCAACGTGTATTTGGACAGGTTGCCATCTTTCAGCCACACCTTTAAGGAGCCTTTTGCGTTCTTCGGCGCCGGCGGCGCCTCCCCGCCCGGACGCCGGCCGCGGAAGGTCAGCAGCCGCGTGGCGCCGCTTTGAGTCAAGTCCGCCACGAGCGCGCCATCGGACTCGGTGAAATCTCCGGTTTGCCTTAGCACCCTCTGGAGCTCCGCGGTGGGCGCCTGAGCGCCGAAGAACATGAATCTACCCCGGCGGCGCTGAGCGTTGCCCTGGCCGCCGCGGGACTGGCCCGCCGTGAAGGCCCGCAATTGACCGTCCCTACTGACGACCGTGGTCCGCCCTTTGTGGTAGAACTCGATGGTGTTGCCGTTAAACTCCCGGCTCACGTATGTCGTGCCGTCGGCGGCATGCTTGCCTTCGGTGGGGCCGGGGGTGAAGTTGCTGTTAGGACCCAAATCAATGGTCGTTGTCCAACTATAGCTGGTGTGGGCAAGCTTCCTTGCCGCCGCATGAATGTCGTCCTTGGGACCGGCGTAAGCCGCCAGGAGCGAACATGCGAGAATCCCTGCCACTCCCATTTTGGTGATTCGTTTCATAGGCCGATTTTGGCCCTTGCGCTCGACCCACGCTGCCGTGACCGGACACGCTTCGGATACCACCTTATTCTGAGCGTAAGATCGAGCGCGCAGGCCAGGTGTTTGTTATTTGGTTTTAACGGTATCTTCAGCTAACTCCATCCAGACGCTATCGTCTTGGCGGCGGTTACACCTCACATTCCGACGCCAACGGACGTGGGATCTCTTGCTCCCGCGCTTGCTCTTGTTCTTGCTCCTGCTCTTGCTCCTTGCTTCTCTTCTTGCTCTAGTTCTTGCTCTAGTTCTTGCTCCTATGTCGTCATTCTGCAAGCGCGCCCCCGCATCCCCTCAAACAGTCTGCGGGTCGTCCTTCGTGATCCCGGCAGCCACCAGGAGGAGCGCTCGGCAAACTCCATGGCAGTCACCTCCCGCAGGCCGGTAACGCTGACTCTGATTCGGTGGCCATAGACAAAGAGCCCCCTCATTCCAACGTTCACGAGCTGAACCTCGGCTATCTGGATGGCGGGAACGGAGAGCTTTACCGAATCCCCGGCGAAGACCACTCCGGAATCGTTGATGATGAGCCAGCCGATGTCATCCGCGTCCTCAATTGCCGCCCTAAGCCCAGTCCGAATTCTGGGCCATAAGGTCAGTTGCACGACCCAGCCGTCCTGTCCATTCTCGGTTTCCGCGCGCAGCCGGCGCACCAATCGGCTGATGTGGGGGTTGCCGAAGCCAAGGGGCAGGAAAAGGATAGTCACTCCAAAGGCCGCGAAAGGCAGGAGCAACGACGCCCAATCAAAACCGATCAAGGTCATCGCCAGCGCCGCGCTGACGACTGGCGCCGCCAGCAGCAAGCTATAGGCATGCACGACCGCCAACGCACGCCAACTAAAGAGCTTCGCCGCCCCGATCTCGAGCTGAGCGGGTCCGGTCAGCATGGCTTCTTGCGAGTTCAAACCGGGGCAACTCTGGCACTTCGAAGTCCAAATGCCAAGCACCTTAGCGGAATTCATGAGGCGCCGCTGCTCCCAGTGCGAGGAGGTACAAACGGGCAAAAAATGGAGGCAAAAAAATGTCCCGATTGATGTTTTTGCGTGGTGAAAGGGGGGACGAAGGTGCCGCCTCCAACGGCTCAGCTCTCCCCACAGAATTTGGCGCTAAACAAATCAGCCGGACCACGAGATTGTGGGAACATGTTGGAGGCGGTACGAACTTGCGGACGCTCGATGAGCCGGCATGCGCTGGTGCGCTTGAGCGCCCGTTTCTACAAAGCCGCCGGCCCCGATGGGCCTGTAGAACCGTCCCGGGAACAAATCGCCCGGCTCCCGTTAGGGCGTTTGTGGAAACCGCGATCACAAACATCTTCCAGTTCCGTAGGAACGGCATCTTTGTAGAAACCGCGCCCACAACACCCCTTCCTAGCCCCGTCAGGGGCGGCATCTCCCCGCACCACAAGGATGCCGGCCCTCACGGGCCTGATATGCGCTGGGCGGGCCTTTCTACAAAGATGCCGGCCCTCACGGGCCTCACTGCAACGACTCAACAAACTGATCGAGAATTGGGTTAATCCTTATGGGGCAAGCCCCGCGCCTTAGTAGGCTATCGGCTGACCGCCCGGTAGAACCGGTGGCTGACGTTCGTTGCCTGGCGGTCGATGAACAGGGCCGGGGCGTTGCTGGTGGAGAGCTGTCCCAGCGCCGTCCAATTCACCAGGTCCGTCGAACCCTCAATCTCCCATTGCCCGCCGGGAGGCGCCGAGAGGGTGAGGCCGAAACCGCTTGAACTCCAGCCGGGACCCGCGGTTAGCCGCGCGCCGACTGAGGGCATCACACCGGACTGGAGGATTGTCCCGCCATCGCCAACCACCACGAAGGTATTGTTGCCATAAGCGGCGCCCTCGAGGGCGTTCATCGTTCCGGCGTCGTGGCCGACCCAGTCCGTGCCGTTGGTGGAACTGAGAATCGTCCCGGCATCGCCCACGACCAGGAATGTGCCGTTGGCATAGGTGGCGTGGTAGAGATTGGCGCCCGTGCCGCTGTTGGCCGGAACCCAGTCCACGGCGTTGGTCGATGCCCAGATATGGCCGCCGTAGCCCGCGGCCACAAACCGCCCGGCGCCGTAGGCGAGCGTCTTTACCCAGAGCAAATCAAAGTTCGTCACGATCGTTTCCGGCTGCGACCAATGCGTCGCGTCTGGTGAGGTGAGGATGCCCGTGCCATTGCCCACGACATACAGGCCGTTCCCGTATGCCGCTCCAGCAAGGGGACCGAAATCCGTGGAGCCGGTGCTCCGCCATACGCTGCCGTTCGCCGAGGTCAGGATCGCCCCGCCCGAGCCAACCGCTAGAAACTGGCCATTGGCGTAAACGACGTCCTGGAGCAGAGTGTCCCCGGCGTTGGTGGCGGTGGTCCAGTCGGTGCCGTTGGTGGACGCGAGAACCAGCCCCTGTGAGCCGACCGCGACGAGGGTCCCGCCGCCGTAGGCCGCCGCGTAGAGGTTGGGGTTGCTGAGGGATCCAGCGGCGATGCGGGTCCACTTCGCCCCGTCCACGGATCGCAGGATGGTGCTCTGGTCTCCCACGGCGACGAAGGCACCACGGCCATAGGCGGCCCCGTTGATCAACGTGGTGGTGACAACCGAGGCGAGGTTCAGCCAGCCAGACCCGTTGGTGGAGACAGAAAGGGTACCGCTTCCCACCGCCACGAACTTGCCATCCCCGTAGCCGAGACCCCTGACTTGGCCGGTGGTGGCGAGGCCTCGGGCGGTCCAGTTTGTTGTGTCGGGTGAGGTCCAGATCCTGGCCCCGTCGGCTGCAACGAACTGGCCCCCGCCGTACGCCAGCCGGGAGGCGTTCCTCAGCAGCGGGGAGCTCTCGCTCCACGCAAGGCCGTCCAGGGAGGAGTACACGCCGAGGCTCAGCGCGACGAAGCGGCCGCTCCCGTACGCCAGTCCCGAAATGCTCTGACTGAAGGGCTGGTGGGGGCTCCAGTTAACCCCGTCAGTGGAGCGGAGCGTGCCGCCGCCGGCCGCCAAGTACGTTCCGTTGCCGTAAGAGGTCCCCGTCCAGAATGTCTCGATTGTGCCGGAGTCACGGTGGGACCAGTGGACGCCATCGGGAGAGGTGAGGATTGCCGCCTCCGGCTGAAGCGTTTCGGGGTCCCCGCCGCTTCCGATGGCGGCGAACTGGCCGCCGCCATAGACCACGCTTTCGAGATAAGAGACAGCGAACGAGGAGTTGCTGGGAGCGCTCTGCTCCGTCCAGGTAGCGAGGTCTGGGGACGTGAGCAACACGGGAAAAGAGCCTCCGCCAGGTGGTTGCCCACCGCCCACGGCGACCCAGGTGCCAGCACCCCAGGTGACGGACGCAAGCCAGTAATCCGCCCCGACCCCGTAGATCTGGCCCAGATAGCGGCTGGTCCAGTTCGTCGCGTCCGCGGAGGATAAAACCGTTCCGCCGTCGCCCACCGCCACGAACCTACCGTTCCCGTATCCGACGGCCTCCAGCAAGTTGCCGCCGGGCAGGGGGTTGCGCCATTGCCACTGGTCCAGCGGGTCGGCGGCATGGGCGCACAGGTGGGCGCCCAGGAGCAGCAAGGTTGCTCCCTTCCATAGGCGAGCTGGAGTGTAGGCATTCATGGCGAAAGAAAGGCCGCCTCCTCGCGATGCGCCCGATGGTCCCGGTTCCAGCGCCGGTCAACAAGTGGCTTCCGAGCGTCCCACAACCCGGCCGCGGTCAGGCTCTCAACGTGGCCATCGCAGAATACCACGTTCCACCTGCCGGCGTGACGGCGCCTCATCGCGGCCACGCAGCGGGGCGCGTCCGAGGAGAGTCCCCACGAGGTCTGAATCGAGAGCAGCGGGGCGATGTCCCCGCTGTCACGGAGACACGTGCTCCCTGAAAACACGGCCTCCGGGCTGTCCAGGCCGAACCCGATGTAGGCGTCCCCAATCTCGATCATGTCGGAAGGAGCCCTGACCTCCGGCTCCTTGCAGAGCTGCACGTCGGCGGGCCCGACCTGGTCGGGCTGGATGGCCGGCGTGAGCACATCCCCTCCCAGGCCGTAGCCCGTGCCGTTGTAGCCGTATGCCCCTTGGGCCTCACCCCCGTCGAAGACCCCAGGCAGCATCACGTAGTCCGGGCAGGCATAGACGCTGTTGCCGACCGGCCCGTAGGGTGGTCGGTCGTATCCGCTGTGGAACCAAAGCGGGGGCTTCCCCTTGACGTACCTCTGGAGCCGCTGCTGCCAATAGAGCGGCGCCGAATCCGCTGAATCCCTCATCTCGTAGGGCGGATAGACGCTGAAGTCGTCCACATACATCCTCACCGCCAGGCCCCACTGGCGCAGGTTGCTCTGGCACATCGTGCTCCGGGCCGCAATCTTGGCTCGGCTGAGCGTGGGCAGCAGAATCGCCGCCAAGATGGCAATGATGGCGATGACCACCAGGAGCTCGATGAGGGTAAAGCCGCCCTGGCGGCCCACGCGCCTTCCAAGGGGCGCGCCTCCACCGCCGCGGCGCGCGGGCAAGCAGCCTTGAGGGTTTCCGATAGCATTCATAATGCTTGATCTTACTCCGGGGCGGCGGCGTGGGCAACCGTGCGTCCAGGGTAACGTACGTTACCCTATGGCTGGCACGCCTGATGCTGGCAAGAGCATCTATCGTGCCATCGTCAGGGGTAACGTACGTTACCCGTGACGGCCGGGCGAAAATGTGAGATACTGGACGCCAGAAAGTTCGAGCGGCCCTCAAACGGGCCGCTGCCGCGGGCGCGGAACGGTGAGTGCGTCGGAATTCAGCGCCCGAGATGGCGGCAACGAACAAAAACATGAAACGAATGGCAACACTATGAAGGAGCGCAATGACGGATTGAGGCGGAACGCGGGCGCAGCGCCAGCCCGCGAAGCAACTGTAATAACAAGGCGCGATTTTCTCCAAAAGGGCACCAAGGCCATCATTGGCGGCGGGATTCTGATCGGCGGGGTGGTGATGCCAACGCGCGTTTTCGCACTGGCATGCACGATGTGCGACGCGCCTTCCCCAAGCAACACTTGTAGCAGTCCCGACGCGTGTAACCCGGGCCCGTCGGGAAACGTCTGCAGCTACGACAGTTGCACGGTAAGCAACCAGTGCAGCGGCACGAACACGTGCCAGTTCAGCAACTCCTGCGCAGGAGCCGTGAACACCTGCGGGATTGACGAGTGCCCCGGAAGCACCAACGTGTGCGGCCAGACCACCGACGCGTGCGGCACGGACACCTGCTCCACCTCAAACTCGTGCAGCAACTACGACAACTGCAACTCGGACGCATGCTTTTCCGAGAACGTCTGCCAGGGGGAGGACCCCTGCACCGGCAGCAACTCGTGTGGGGCCAGCAACCACTGCGTGGACGATTTCTGCTACACGCCGAACACGTGTGGCGGCATCAACAAGTGCGACAGCAACGACACCTGCACCGACCTGAACTCGTGCGGGACGGACAACTGCTATGGCCTCGACGGCTGCACCGGATCGGGGGCCAGTGACACCTGCACCAGCAACTCGTGCTACGACGACTCGTGCGCCTACTCGGACAACTGCCACATCAACACATGCACGAACCAGGACGCCTGCGCCTACCACACCTGCTGGACCGATACGTGCGGGCCCAACACCTGCAGCGTAACGGACCAGTGCATATATATCGACCAATGAGCGACACCGCGCCCGACCAGGCGGGGCCGGCCCCAGACGGCGATGATGCTGTTCCATGAACGACTTGTTCGAGAATGTAGCGCTCAGGGTGAACGGCAACCGTCTGGCGCTTGCGGCGGTGGCGCCTCCGTTCCAGACCGCGTGCTGGGCGCGGGCGGACTCGGCCCTGGCGGAGTTGGGCTTGACCGACGTGGCGCCGGCCCAGCTCCTGCGGTCGCCCCAAGCCCGGTCGCGGCTCCTTTCGGCGTTGGCGGAGCGGGGCGGCGCGGCCAGCATCTTCGGGCCGCAGACCGTCGGCTTTCGCGCCAGCGAGCGGGAAGTGCGGCTGCGGGGTTTATTTCGCCAAGGGCGTGGCTTGGTGAAGTTCCTGGGCAAGTGCCCGCGCGAGGTCGCGCTCGGGGCGTTGTCGGCTGCCTTCGGGCGGATTGCGACGGGAGCGAGGATTGAGGCCCGATTCTGCGGGTGGGATGGGCCGAGCGCCGGCGGCGAGGCGCGGGAGTTGCTCGCGGAGGTCTGCGCTTTGCTGGCGGGGGCCGGGCGATGTGGCGGGCCGCAGATCCTGTTTTCGGACCTGCTGGAGCCTGACCCCGGCCTGTGGGAATTCATCTATCAGCGTCCGCTCATCCGGATTGGCTGGGAGGCGTCAGAGCTTCTCACGTGCGGGGGTGGCGGCAACCTCGAGCATCGGTGCCTCAGCAGCCCAGGCCTGAACAACCTCCGTGAAATCAGCGAGGCGGGCCTGTGGCCGCACGTAGTGCTGCCGGTGTCGGCGGCGAACGTGGGGGCGCTGCCGGAGTTGGTGGCGGGGCTGATCGAGCTGACACGGGGGGCTACGGTGGAGGTGACGCCGGTTTGCTTTATGCCGTCGCTGGCGGGGCGGGCGGAAGCGCCCTTGGCCGAGGACTATGCCGCCGCGCTGCTGGAGATCTACATGGAACCGGACTTGCCGCTCAAGCTGGTGTCGCCGCTCTCGTGGGTGGCGGAGCGGATCGAGGCCGAAATGCCGATGATTCGCTCGGCCGCCTCGGTTGGAGCGGAGACCGTGGTGCTTCCAAACGGGGAGATGTACGCGAGCGAATTCGGCGTGGGAATGGAGCGGTGGCGGATCGGGAACGCGTTGGAGGAGAGCTCCAACCTGCGTTGGGAGAGGCTGGACATGATGGCGGAGACCTTCTCGAACGCGATGCAGCCGGAGCGGTGCCAGACCTGCGACTGGCGCTATCGCTGCGGCGGGCTGGACGCGTCGGTGTTTTTGCTGCAGGAGCGGGCCGGAGGGCAGAGGTCAGAGGTCAGAGGTCAGAGGTCAGAGGTCAGAGGTCAGAGGCCGGAGGTCAGAGGTCGGAGGACAGAGGTCAGAGGTCAGAGATCGGAAGTCAGAGGCCGGGGCCAGACCGCCCGGAAACCGAGCCGCAGCGGACGGGGTGGAACCGGACCTGGCGGAGCTTTACTGCGCGCCGCGGAGGGCGCTGTTTGAGGAGATGCTGTGGAGTTCAGCCGACAGCGCGGCGCGGGCCGCCGAGACGCGGCCGCGAGAACGGCTGGAACTGAGCGATGAGGGAATCACGTACGTGCCGGTGGCTGGTGAGGCCGAGGCGCCCGAGCCTGAAACGTGAAACGCGAGACCTGAAACCTGAAACGTGAATGACAAAGCTGATGAAACCGTTGGATGAGGATTCTGAGGATGGAACGGGCATTTGCGGGGAAGGACACGCCGAAAAGCCGATCAGGCCGCTCACTCTTCGCCTCTGCCCGTTCATCGTGTGCTGTCCGCACCTCATGCCCTCCACCGGCGCGCAACGGCCAAGCCCTCGGCTGGCGAGGGTCAGAACCGGTCTCGCCTGGCTCTCGGTCGGGCTCCGCTCGTGCCTCATCCGTGGTATCCGTGCCATCCGTGGTGCTCGTCCTTCAATCGCAAATCGCAAATCGCAAATCGAAAATCACATTCCATGAGTGCCCCGCTTGCACCGCCACTCCCGGAAAGGGCCGAAGCGCCTCCCTGCGCGGGCTGCTCGAAGAGATTCGCGTGGGCCAGCATCAACGCCAGCGTGCCGTCCGTCCGGAGCGTTCACAGCCTGGACCTTGACGTGACGGAGTCGTGCAACCTGGCGTGCATCTACTGCTTCAAATGGCAGAAGAAGGCCGTCCACATGGACGAGCCGACGGCCAAGGCGGGGATAGACTGGCTCTTGGAATCGAGCGGCGGCTACAAGGGCGAACTGAAGGTGAATCTTATGGGCGGCGAACCGCTCCTGCGGTTCGACCTCATCCGAAAGATTGTTCCCTACGGCAAGATGCGGGCGCGGCAGCACGGCCAGAGCCTGCACTTCGGTTGCACGACCAACTGCACCCATCTGACGGATGAGATGATGGCCTTTTGGCGCCGGTTCGGGATGGGGTTTCATTGCTCCATTGACGGCATCCCGGAGGTTCAGAACCACAACCGGCCAATGCTGGGCGGCGGGCCGAGTTCGGACGCGGTGGAGAAGAATGTGCCGAAGATACTGGCTTACCGGCCCGAGGTGATGGCCCGGGCGACGGTTTCGCCCTACTCGGTCCATGCCCTGGTGGCCGGCGCGAAGTATCTGGCCGGCCTGGGCTTCCGGTCGATGACCTTCAAGGCGGCGGTCAATTGCGACTGGAAGGAGCGCGACTTTGGGACGTTGCGGAGCCAATACCAGAAGCTGGGCGAGCTCTACATTGAGCGCCTGGTCTCCGGCAACCCGGTGGGCATCGAAGAATTCAAGAGGGGGCTGGAAACCATCCACTCCACGGAGCCCGTTTCGCACTTTCCGTGCGGGGCGGGAAGGGGAGTGGTGCTGGTGGATCCGCGGGGCGACCTCTGGCCCTGCCACCGCTTCGGCCCGCACCAGTGCGGCGGGCAGTTTACGCTGGGCAAGCTGGGCGGGCCGTTCAACGACCGGCTCCGGGACGCCTTTTTGGGGTATAACGTGCTGGAGGACGCCCGGCCCGACTGCCGGAACTGCCCGGCGAGCCTGACCTGCCGGAGTTGGTGCTACGCCGAATGCGTCGATTCCACGAAGACCTTTTACGACCCGGGCAGGGAGTACTGCCAGGCGGTTCAAATTCTGCACGATGAGGTGCTGCACATCCACGACGAGCTGCGGTCGAAGCACCCGGAGATACTGCGCCGCGTCGTGAACGGGGCGACAAATGCGGCGCGGAACGGGAGGCGGCCCGGGCGTTAATGACCACGGATTAAACGGATTACACGGATAAAAGCAGACCGAGAAGCGGTTGCCGCCCGGCCCCTGTTCGAATGGCCGGCGTAACCGTGGTTTTTGCGTTTTATGAAATTGCGATTGGCTTGGTTAGCGGATGCTGAGGATGCCGACACGTATTCGGCGAAGGAGACGCGCGTGCTGTTGCGGGCGCTGGCCCGGCGTGGGGACATGGTTGCCCTTTGGTTCGCCGCCGGCTCAACGGAGCCGCCGCACCTTTGGAACGGGATTCGGGTGTTTCCCATCCCGCTGGAGCACCTGGACTCGGCGGACTTCCTCAAGACGCTCGTCGCCCAGCAGCGTCCGCACCTCATCTTCTCGAACCTGCCGCGGACGAGGTTCGAAGCGGGCCCGGAGTACCTGGCCCAGAACGGCGTGGCCTGGGTTCACCGGCCGGGACCGGACGGGTCCGACGCCGTTGGCGGACCGTCGGAGCCAGCGACTGTTGGCGGAGCAAAGCCGGACGCGCTCCCGCTTGGCGCCGAATCGGGGCTGCCGCCGCTCGGCGGCCTGGACCCCGCGGTGCGCGGCGTGGAAGACGCGACCGAGGTTTTGGACCAGTTGCGCCAGTTGATAGCGGACAAGGCGCCCGCCCGCGCGCGAAACGGCTCCGCATGCCAGGCACACCTGGTGATGCGGCAGGAGCTTTTTGGCAACTCGAGCCTGGCGCAGGTTATGTTCGAGCTCACCAACGCGCTGATCGAGTTGGGCGTTCCCACGGTGGCCCAGGACGAGTATTCCGGTTTCTCCAAAGGCTATGTCCACCGCGAGGCGGAGTTCCTCCGCGCCGGCGCTCCGCAGAAGTACGAACGCCTTCTGGGAAGCGTGGAACGCGATTACGATCCGGAGAACGCCGTCACGGTGCATTTCTCGATTTTCAAGTCCGGCGTTGCCTACGCGCGGCATGGGGTGTTCCCGAGCCTTGGCCCGCGGGAAGCGCTTTACACCACCGGCAATCACACCATGGACGCGAAAGGCGCGCGCGAGCTCGCCGCCTGCTTCGAGAAGATACTCGCCCCTTCTGAGCACGTGCTTCGGCCCTACCTCCAGGCGGGGCTGGATCGTATGCGCGGCGCCGTGATTCCGCACGGGATCGACCCGGAGGTCTTTTCGCCCGAGGCGCGGCCGCTCCGCTATGCCACACAGAAGGGCTTCAAGTTCCTCCAGACGAGCTTCCCGTGGGTCTCACGGATGGGGCGTCTGCGGCAAGAATATCGCCCGCCACCTCTCCCGTCTGGAGCCTCTCCGCCTGATCGGCGACCCGCTCGACGCGAGGGCCGTCCCGGACCCCGTCGAACGGGACGAGCTGAACGGGCTGCTCATTCCCGGCGGCGAGGCCGCCCTCCTGGAGGGCGGGAGAGCGGCGGCGGTCGATGGCCCGCTCCTGCAGGGCGTCGGCGATCAGCGCCTCATGCCAAGGCGTCCGCTCTTGCGCGGCAGCAGCACTGTGGGGTACACCTTTTTCGAGCGCAACGTGCTCCACCCGGCGTGGGTGGAAAATGGCCGCCGGTTCTTCGACCGCATCGTCACCGGCTCGACTTGGTGCGCCTCGGTCCTGGCCGAGCACGGGCTTGCGGGCGGCATCCCGGTCTGCCAGGGGATAGACCCGAACATCTTTTTCCCCTCACCCGCGGAGGATGGACGGGGGCCTTTGCTGGCGGACCGGTTTGTCGTGTTCTCCGGGGGGAAGTTCGAGTTCCGGAAGGGCCAGGACGTTGTCATTCGCGCTTACAAGGTCCTCCAGGATCGGCATGTGGACGTGGCGCTGGTCAACGCCTGGGTGAACCTCTGGCCACCGCTGATGGACACCATGCGGGCTTCGCGGCTGATTCGCTACACTTCGCCCGGAGAGGCGTACGTCCAGGGCATGAATGGAATCCTGGCCGACAATGGCATCGATTTGGAGCGTGTCATCACTTGCCCCCGCCAGCCCAATGCCGCCATGGCGGGAATTTACCGCAACACGGATGTTGGGCTGTTTCCCAATCGATGCGAGGGCGGCACCAACCTGGTGCTGATGGAATACATGGCGTGCGGCAAGCCGGTCATTGCGGTCGATGCCACCGGCCACGCGGATATTGTTAATCGGTCTAACGCCTTGGTCATGGCGACCAAAGGCGAGACAACCGTGCGCGATGAGGACCAGGCGCCCATCGCCCGCTGGCCCGAGCCGGACCTTGACGATGCGATTGACAAGCTGGAATGGGCCTACCAGAACCGCGGCAAAATGAGGGAACTCGGCCTCCAGGCGGGAAAGGACCTCGCCAAATTCACCTGGTCCCGTACGGCCGAATCGCTCAGAGACATCATCCACCAAACCACCACCCGGTCGCCTTGAGCGCCCGTCTATACGCGGCGAAAGATCTGATTGCGCGTTTCTGGGCAAAGGAGGGCGAGGATAGCGGGCATGATTTTGCGCATAGGGTGCCCGAAAAAAACGCGGCCAACGCGAAAGAAAACCAATCTTTCTGCTTGACCCGCGCTGGGCTTCCGTGTTGAATGGTATAACAACCAGACCAGCCACGTCGATAGACATTGATTCGGAAGCACGGCGGCGGCAGGGCAGAGGCCGGAGACCAGACCTCAGGGGTTAGACGTCGAAGGTCAGGGATTAGGGTCGGATGGAGGCCGCATGCCGGATTGCTTCTGAACCAGGACTTAACATCAGGAGAATTAGCATGAAAAAGTCTCGGTTCAAAGCCTCTGCAAAGGGCGGGTCAGGCATGGACGCATCCAACTCGGATGGCGGGGGGCGAAGAAGGGCGAAGCCTCGCCGGCCGCGCTTTTGCGTTGCGCGCAACTGCAATTTGTGCGATACTCCACCACTCCACCAGCCTCAGGACCACCCGCCCCCGTCGGCGTGGCGGCGGTTGGGCTTCACCGCCGGACTCGCGCCGCGCTGGGGCAAGTCGTGGCGAGATCGGGCCAGTTTCGCTGGTGCGGCTTCTTTGGGGGAGCGGCGGAAGCGCTGGAGGGCATTGTAAAGGCCCCGCCGCGGCTCGTCGTGGTTAGCCTGGCGCTGGGCAAGGACTGCGGCGTCGCTTTTGCCCGGCGCCTGCTGGCCCGCTTGGCCGGCATCGGCATCCTGCTGGTCGCGGGGCTGCCGGACGATGCCGCTCTCCAGCGGCGGGCCGCAGCCTCAGGGATTGCCGATTTCCTGGTCGAGCCGGTCGATGCCCAGCGCCTCGAATGCCGGCTTCGGTCCACGCTGGCCCTGTCCGCCATGGCGTCCGGCGCTGGTCCCGCCGCCGGCAAGGAGCAACCGCCCGAGCGGCTCGAGGAAATCGACCTCCACGCGGGGAGCGCTTATGCGCAGCGCCGGCTTCGGGGCATCGAGAGCGAGATCGTCGGCTGCCTCGACGAAGGGCTAATATACAAGGAGATAGCCGCCCGGGTAGGGCGCAGCCTCGCCTCTGTGCGGAAACACGTCCACCGCATTTACGAAAGGTTCGAGAAGCACACGCGCACTGAAGCTCTGAACGAGTGGCGCAGGAAGCCGTGAGGGGCGCGGTCGAGCAGCGGCACGACACGGCTATTGATAAAGTCGGCTTAAGCCGCTGGAAATCAGGGGCGCCGCAGGGCGGATTTGCAATCGGCAGGACGCCGGAACCTGTTGAGATGTCGCAGGTTACAAACAACTTGTGTTCGGCATGGAAGTTGAGAGGGCTGTGCGAGGGGTCGCCAGCCCAGGATGCACTTGATCCGCTGGAAGGTCAGTTCCGCCTGCCTCCGGTTCCGGTACAATCGCCAGGAGGCCGGCAAAGTCTTGTTTGCTATTGGAATGGCAGTTGATAAGCTTGCGCCACGACTGAATTATTGATAACCAAAGCAAAACTATGGACTTTCGTACATCCGCTACCGACTCCATCTCCAGCTCGTCAAGCCCCAGTTCCGAAGCCGCGCCGCTCTTGCGCAGGTCAGCCAGTGTGTGGGCGCTGGCGGCCGTCCCGCTGGCCCTGGCCCAACTCTGCCTGGCCAAGCCTAACCCGAATTGGCTCGACCATGACCGCAACCGTCCGCAGCCCAAAGTTGTCACCCCGGCCACACCCAGCACGCAGCAACAACCTGGACGCGCCCCGTCCGACGCCATCGTGCTGTTCGACGGGCACAACCTCTCGAAGTGGGTGGGGATGGACGGCAAGCCCACCAAATGGATCGTCCGCGATGGCTATATGCGGCCCGCGAGGGGGAGCGAGGACGTGCGGACGTTGGAGAACTTCGGAGATTGCCAGTTGCATGTGGAATGGGCGACGCCAACCCCGCCGCATGGAGGAGGACAGGGGCGAGGGAATAGCGGGGTCTTCTTTGGCTTCGGCCGCTACGAGGTCCAGGTGCTCGATTCTTATCACAGCAAGACCTACGCCGACGGCAGCGCCGGCGCCGTGTACGGGCAATATCCGCCGCTGGTCAATGCTTGTCTCCCGCCGGGGCAATGGCAGACCTACGACATCATCTACACCGCGCCGCGCTTCGACGCCCATGGCAAACTGGTCTCGCCCGCGCGCATTACCGCCTTCCAAAACGGGGTGCTTATCCAGAATAACGTGGAATTGACCGGCCCAACAAGCTGGCTGGAGCGCGCCCCCTACCAGGCCCATCCGGCCAAACAGCCCATCTCCCTCCAGTACCACCATAATCCGGTCCGTTTCCGCAACATCTGGGTTCGCGAGCTGGGCAAGCCGGGCCGCAAGGAGTTTACGTTCCCGAATTCGTTGCTGGATCGCTACGTGGGCAATTATGACCCCATCCGCATTACCCGCGAAGGCAGCCAGCTCGTGGCCACGCTCTCCGGCGTTCGATTTGTCCTCTTCGCGGAATCCCCCGCGCATTTCTTCGCCAAGACGACCGATGTCCAAATCGAGTTCCCCAACGGTGGGGGACGCCATCCCGACCACCTGACCTGGTCCGTCGGCGAGGGCGCCAACATTGCCGAGAGGAAGTAAACCCGGAACGGAACCGCGGAATCCACCACACGATTATGGCCGCCAAAGCTGCAGAAAAGCCCGATAAGGCTGCCGACCCAAAGGAGAAGGCGCCCGAGAACAAGGAAAACGCCGCTGAAACCAAGTCGGCTGAGGAGGCCAGGCTTTCCGCCGCCCGCCAGCGCGACTTGGACGCGGCGATTTCGGCTATCACCAAGGCCTTCGGCGACGGGAGCATCATGCGCCTCGGAGCGGCCCAGGCCTTGAGGCAAATCGACGTCATCCCCACGGGCGCATTGGCGGTCGATTTGGCTCTCGGGGTGGGCGGCATCCCCCGCGGGCGGGTGGTGGAGATCTTCGGGCCGGAATCCTCGGGCAAGACAACGCTCATGCTGCATGTCATCGCCAACGCGCAGAAAGCGGGCGGGTTGGCCGCCTTTATCGACGCCGAGCACGCCCTGGACCCCGCCTACGCCAAACGCCTGGGCGTCAACCTCGACGACCTTCTCGTCGCGCAGCCCGACAGCGGCGAGGAGGCCCTCTCGATTTGCGAGACCCTGGCCCGTTCAAACGCCTTGGACGTAATCGTCATCGATTCGGTCGCCGCACTGGTGCCCAAAGCTGAATTGGAGGGCGAGATGGGGATGGCGACCATGGGCATGCAGGCCCGTCTGATGAGCCAGGCCTTAAGAAAACTCACCTCTCTGCTGGCCAAAGCCAAAACCGCTTGCGTGTTCACGAACCAAATGCGTGAAAAGGTGGGCGTGATGTTCGGCAACCCGGAGACCACCCCCGGTGGGAAGGCCCTCAAGTTCTATGCCAGCGTGCGCATCGACGTCCGCCGCAAGGAGACGATCAAAGATTCCGCCGGCAACGCCATTGGCAACCACGTCAAAGTCAAGGTTGTGAAGAACAAGGTTGCCCCACCCTTCGCGGAGGCGGAGTTCGACATCCTCTACAACCAAGGCATCAACAAGGCCGGCAGCATCCTGGATGTCGGCATCGAAAATGGTATTGTCGAGAAGAAGGGCGCCTGGTTCCAGTTCAATGGCGAACTCATTGGACAGGGAAAGGAAGCCGCCCAGCGCACCTTGGCCGAGAAACCAGAAGTCGCCGGCCAAATCGTAGAAGCCATCATGGAGAAGCGGAATGCGCTTCCCGCTGAACATGCGGCTTAACGCTCCAGGACGGATTCATTGGGAATTGAGAATTAGACATTGAGAATTGCAAATTTGTGGCGCAAGCCTACGGCTGAAGCGGAGCCTCTAACCGAATGTTCAAGCGATTCACACCGATTCTGGTCCTGGTGGCCCTTTGCTGGGTGGTGTTCGTGGTCAACAACCTGCTCTGGAACGGCCATCTCAATCAGTACGGCATCATTCCGCGTCATGTCAGGGGATTACCCGGAATCCTTTGGGCGCCCTTTCTGCATGTTTCGCTCAGGCACCTGGCGGCGAACACCGTGCCCCTGCTCATCCTGGGCGCCGTTCTTTGCGCTCGAAGCCCCGCCGAGTTCGAGATTGTGGCTGTTGCGGGAACGTTGCTCAGCGGCGGGCTGACCTGGCTCTTCGCCCGGAACGGATGTCATATCGGGGCCAGCGGATTGATCTTCTGTTTCTTTGGTTATCTGGCCTCGCTGGCATACTTCCGGCGGACGTTTGGCGCGCTGCTATTGTCAATCGTGTGCCTGTTTGCTTATGGGGGCATGCTCCAGGGGCTGATGCCAACCTCGGCGGCCATTTCGTGGGAAGGCCATATTGCCGGGCTTGTTTCCGGTGTTTTCCTCGCCGGGATGAGCTCGAAGCCTAGGCCGAACATCTCACGCCATGAATAAAACGGCCGCAGTCTTTGGGTGGGGCGCGCAGAAGACTGCGCGCCCTGCCCGCGTTTGAAACATGCGGGCTAGGCCGTCTGCAGTTCGCGGACGATGAAGGGCGAGAATTCGCGGTGCAGGTGCGGTGGAATGCGCGCCTTGAAGCGGGCGGTTTGACCGTTGTAATCCCTTTCGACGACTTGGCCGACCTCGTGGAGACGGGCGATGATGCCGGCCTGCTCGTGGGGCACGGACAGCTCCATGAACTCGCGGATAGGCCGCAATTGGCTTCCCAATTCAGCCAGGAGGGCCGGAATGCCCTTGGCTGAGGCCGCCGAGATGGCGACGCTGTTTGGATGACGTTCGAGAAAGCTGGCCAGCACATTCGGTTTGCCGTCGAGTTGATCTATTTTGTTGAAGACCATGATGGTCGGCTTTCCCTCGGCGCCAATCTCGTTGAGCACGGCGTTCGCCGCCCGGATTTGTTCCTCGGCCCTGGGATGACTGACATCGACCACGTGCAGGAACAGGTCGGCTTGGACAACCTCCTCCAGCGTGGCCTTGAAGGCCTCCACCAGCCCGTGCGGCAGCTTGCGGATGAAACCGACGGTATCGGTCAACAGAACGTTTTGGTTGGATGGCAGGCGCAAGCGGCGCGTAGTGGGGTCAAGCGTGGCAAAGAGCCGATCTTCGGCCAGGACGCCAGCGCCGGTGAGGGCATTGAGCAGCGTCGATTTACCGGCGTTAGTGTAGCCCACAATGGAGGCCAGTGCCCAGTGGTTGCGTTGCCTGGAGTGGCGCTGGATGGAACGTTGACGGCGAACGAGCTCCAGTTCATTGGAAATCCGGGTAATGCGGTCCTGGACCCGGCGCCGGTCGGTTTCCAGTTGCGTTTCACCTTCGCCGCCTCGCATTCCGATGCCGCCCTTTTGACGCGAGAGATGCCCCCAGAAGCGGGTCAGCCGTGGCAATAAATGGTTGAGTTGGGCCAATTCCACCTGGAGTTTGCCTTCGCGGGTATGGGCGCGTTGGGCAAAGATGTCAAGGATGAGCGCCGTCCGATCCAGCACCTTGCAATTGAAGACCTGTTCGAGGTTGCGGGCCTGGGCGGGAGAAAGCTCATCATCGAAGATGACGGTATCCACCTCCGCCTTGCGGCAGTGTTGGGCGAAGTCATCGGCCTTGCCTTTTCCGATGAAGGTGCTCGCGCATGGGGTGGCCAGTTTCTGAACTCCGTCTCCGACAACTTCCCCTCCCGCCGTCGACGCCAGTTCGGAAAGTTCCTCCAGTGAATCGTCCGTCTCCGGATGGGTTCCTGATTTGAGTTCGACACCGACGAGGAATACTCGCTCGGTCCTGCGGTTCCGTGTCTCGATGAGTGCTTTCAAGTCTCTGCGTGAATCACGCTCGCTTTCCTCTTTCTGCCAGTTGTGTTTGTACTAATGCCACGCGTTCAAAGTCTAGCATTTTCCCCGGCTGGTTCAAAGCTCATTTCCAAGGCGCCGGGGTCAGTCCTGCACCTTTTTCCGCGGTGGTGGAAGGCGAAGTGGCGGAGAAACGTGCAAGACCGACCCCGACGCCTTAGTCCCCCGTGTGGAGATTCTTCAATTCATCCCGCACCTGGGCGGCCCGCTCGTAGTCCTCTCGCTTGACGGCCTCGTTGAGGGCGCGCTCCAGGCGTTCCCGGCGGCTGAGCGGGCGCTTTGACCGAATCTCCTCCATCCAGCTTTCCAGCGAGAGGACCTCCGGGCTGCTCTCCGCGGCTTCCGGATGCCCGGCGTTGCCGTAAAAGGCCCGAAGCTGTTCGATACCCGCCTGGCCCTCCTGAATGGCCATTTCGTAATCGTCGGTTTGGAGGGCCTGGGCGGCCCGGGCACGGGTCATGATCATGAGAAGCTGCGGCTGGAACTGGCGCAGAGCCCACCCCATCTCCTCCGATTCCGCATATTTGGCAACAAACTCGAAGACGGCCAGGTTGCGCTCCGCATCCCGAATGACCGCCGCGTAGTCCTCCAATTGAAGGAGGCAGATGTACCGGTGATGATATTGGAGCGCCTCGAGTTGGAGCTTGGCGCAATCCTCCGGTTTGAGCTGGAAGCCCGAGTCCGAGCCGTCATGAGCAGCCACATATTTGTGCAAACGCGCCTGGTAATACTCCAGGAGCGACGCGTAACCAAATGGCCTCTTGCCGTCCGGACGCCCCTCGGCGTTCATCTGCAGCAGGCCCAAATCAACCCGGAGTTGAAGCTTTTCCTTTCCGTCTTTGCCTTTGAACCTGCGGACAACCACCTGGCCGGGCTGATATTGCCAGTTCTCCAAGAGGGACGATATGTCAAAGTCCATGCGCCGAATATGGACAAGCTCGCCTGACAAGTCAACGCGCGGACACTTTTCCTCCGACGAATGCGGTATTGGTTTGCGGTGGGTGCGGCGGGGGCGAAGGGACCCTCGACAGCGGAGCAGTTGCTGAGTAGGATAGAGAATCAACGAGTGAGAGAACGCGTTGCCAATGTGGCCGTTCATCCGAGCCAATTCCCCGAAAGGGTTCGGCGCGACTTGCTGGCTTCTCTTCGCGCGCGCCGCATCGACCACAAGTTCCACTACGAAACCCTCAAACAGGCGCAGAAATGGATCGCGCTCCACAATGCCTACTCACCCTCACGAACCGACGCGGATTGCGCGGCAGCCTACTCGGCGGCATTTAAGACCCTTGCGGACGAGGCTGGCACGTGCCCAATGCAGGTAGTCAGTCTCTGCTGCGGAGACGGGAGGAAGGACGCCCGTCTGCTCCGGGCGCTGCTGAAGAAGCAAAGCCGGCTGGCCTACCTGCCCTGCGACGCCAGCCTTCCCATGGTCCTTACGGCGTCAGCGGCCGCCCAGCGAATCCTCCCCGCCGATTCCTGCACCCCCCTGGTCTGCGATGTGCAGCATGCGCCGGACCTGCGCGCAACTCTTGACCAGCTTTGCCCGGCCCCTCGTTGGCGGCGCCTCGTGACCCTCTTCGGGACGTTTCACAATTACGAACCCGGCTTGATAGCCGCCCGCCTCAAAGGAATGCTCTCGCCGGGCGATTCTCTTCTTCTCAGCGTGAATCTGGCGCCCGAGGGCGATTATTCGCGCTCCGTTCGCTCCATTCTTCCGCAATACGACAACGCGATGACTTACGATTGGCTCTGCACCGTGCTCCTGGACATGGGGGTCTCGGCTCGAGATGGGCGGGTATTCGCGGTCGTTGAGAACAGTCCATCGAATAAGACGCTGAAGCGTATCTCGCTCTATTTCCGGTTCTCGAAGGGGTGCTCGGTGCGGATTGGAGCACGAAAATTCTCCTTTCGCGCGAAGGAAACCATCCGTCTGTTCTTCTCGTACCGCTACACTCCGGAATTCCTGGACGGTCTGCTGCGCCGCCATGCTCTGGACGTCACGCATCAATGGATCTCCAGATCGGGCCAAGAAGGCTTGTTTCTCTGCCGTCCAACCGCCTTCGAAAAGCCGTGACTGGTTCTATGTCCCAGGTGGGACAAAGAACGTAACTGCTCAGGTCAAGCCGCCAGACGCAGGCCGGCTTGGCGCACCCGCCACCACAACAGCGCCCGCACCAGCCTCATAACTCAAATGCGGCAGCCCCGCCGCATCGAGGGTCACGGTCGTTTGCACCAGTTGGCGCAAATGGCGCCGGTGCAGGATCTGCTCGCACTTCCGTTCCACTGATTCGAGTGTCGGCGCCGTGTTTTGGTCCCCTCCAGGCCCGGCTCGCTCAGCGGTTGCCAGCGGGCGTCCTGATTGGAGATCTTCATCAGGTCCGGATGCTCGTCCAGCTTG
>JAJYHY010000376.1:6340-7731 GCA_021784555.1 bacterium | reverse complement strand
ATACGCGCTCGTGGCCGACTGGCCGCAAGCTGTACAGCCAACGGCGGTTGCAATCATGCTGGCGGAGAGTGGCGGCAAAACAGACGCGCGGTGCCTGAACAAAGATGGAAGCATCGATAGGGGTATCTGGCAATTTAACAGTCATTGGCACCCCGAGGTATCAGACGAGTGCGCCGACGATCCCGCGTGTGCGACAGAACAGGCGCAGCGAGTGACAAAGAACGGGACCGATTTCAGCCAGTGGAGTTCATTCAAAGCGGGGGCGTACTTACAGCAGATGCCAGTCTACGATTTGTACGTTGACAAGAGCGAGATTGCGCCTGGCGAGCCGGTGACCGTCTCGTGGCACGTTGACCGTATCAAGAGCGCGTATTTGCACCGGAGCGATTCAGCCGTTGGCGTGGCGTTGTCCGGGCCGACCGGCAGTCTGACCTATCAGCCGCAACGAAATGTTACCTTTTCCATTTGGGGAACGCTCCCGAATGGGGCAGAAATGCGGAATGACGTGAGTGTGACCGTGCGCGGACAGGGGAATGTCAAGGCAGAGTTGAGGGCGAAAATCGCGGAGCTATCCGCATTGGTGGAAGCGATGCCGTAAATGAAAAAGCCCCCCGAAGGGGGCTAGGACTTGGCAATGGGTTGGGCGTTCATCATCGCAGTTGCGGCGTTCGGGCCTGTCCCATGCTCGGCAACGTAGCTTTCGCCCGATGGGATGAAGTTCGCCGCGTACTGGTTGCGGTTGGCGAGCGGGTCAGGATACCAGATATCCCATTCGCCGCCCTCCGTTTCTACCGTGTAACCCATGTGGTTAGGCCACTCGTTCATTTCGTCTGCTCCTGTTGAATCAGTTTGCGAACGGCTGTCACTGAGACTTGCGCGGTCTGCCGCCGAGTTTGCCATTGGCGGCGCTCGACTTGGCCTTGCGCTCAGAGCGGATGGAGCCGAGAGCGGCGGCGGCGAGAGAGATGTTGGAGAGCGGCGGTTGCGTGTTGATGAGAGCGTTGAACAGCCAAGTGGATGTGACAGCAGCCTTGTTCTCGTCGTCCAGTGATGCATACAAGCGCTCAACGGTTTCTGCGTCGCACTGTTCACCGTCTTTCCGAACGCGGGCGGCGATGTTCTCGAAGTTGAGTTTCATGTTTGCTCCTTTGTCTGCTCTTGATTGTCTCTATTATACAACCTAGCGTTAGGCTTGGCAATAGATAGGATGTTCTACTCTAGGAGGGGATGAATGATTGAACAAGCGATTATGTGGCTCGCCGTTGTCGTGTTTGGCGACTTGGCTGTTTTGCTCTGCTACCTGCTGGCGCGGGCCTGGACGCAACCCGAACCGCCCCCGCCGTTGGCACTTGCTCAGCAGGAGAACGAACGGACAAGAGGTTTTCGGACTG
>JAJYHY010000376.1:0-6330 GCA_021784555.1 bacterium | reverse complement strand
TGGCGAAGTGCGGGGCCAGATGGACGAGGTGTTGGCAAAGAACCCGAACCCGTACAACCACTGTTATACCGTCCACATGGACAAACTCGGCAAGTGGTATGACGCGCTGCTCAACGCGGAACGAATATACTGGGTACTACCAAAATAGCCTTACCTACCATGCGTAGGAAAGGGTCTTTCGTCGCCAACGGACGACGATTGCAGTAGGAACAGGTGCGGCGCATTGAGGGGCGTGCGTAACTAGGACGTATGAGGTATCTGTTTACAGATACGGAGTGCGGGGCGGGGAGGCCATAAATGTGTGAACGCGGAAACGCAGACACCACAGCAGCCCGACTTCATGCGAGGCCAAACTCCCTTCGGGCACGCATCGCACAACGTAGCGACCTGAACGCCGCACCTGTCCAAATCAGGCACGACCCCGCAAGGGGAAATCATACAATGGAGGATGCTCATGTTTGACCCACTGACACCGATTCTCGTTTTCTTGCTCACCGCTGGCGCAAAGGATTTCTGCGCCCAGGTGCTCCACCGTCCCTTCGGTTCGGCGGAGAGCGCCATCATTGCAGCGGCGGTGGCGGCTCTAGTGTTGTTTGCGAACCAGATTGCGACACTCTTGCCGCCTGATGCGCTGCCCGCTGTGGCGCAGGCCGTCGGCCTGATTGTGCTGATTGCCAGCGCGTTTGGCATCCACGGCACGGTTAAGCTCGTAACCAAGTCTCTTTAGCGCGCTGCCCCTCCTCCCAGCGCGGCCGGGGCCGCTGTCTCCCCCCAGCGGCTCCGGTTTCACTCCCGTAGCTTGTCCGCCTTGCCGTCCCTCAGCCAGTCGCGGACGATGAGGCGCACGACATCGGCAACGCTGTGCTGCTGGCCGTCTAGCTGCTCCAAGCTCAACATCAGCTTGAGGCACATATCAAACTCGCGCGTGTCGAGTGGGACGTGTACGTAACGGAGGTAGTAGCGGGGGATGTTCATAACGCTTTCCTTTGTCTAGACGTTTCGGTGGATGAGTTCCCCGCGACGTCTACTGACAGAATCAGCTACGCTACTTTGAACCAGCTTTTGAAATCCTGCTGGTAGGAGAATCGCAGGTTGTCGCCGTCGATCTCGATGCGGGTGAAAATGTCGCGCATTGTCCGATTGGCAAGGTCGGGGGCGATTTCGTGGATTCGGCGGATGGTATCCGCGAGGGTGGTAATGGTGGCGAGGATTTCCTCTTTTGTCAGGGGGCGATGGGGCGGGGATTCGGGGGGTAGGCTGGCAATCTGTTCGAGCAATTGCGCTCGCCGCGCAATATATCGTTCCTCGCTCATGTTGCCATCGATCCAGGCATCCTCCAGGCGTCCTAGCGAGGCTTGCGTCGCTTTCCTCTCGGACTCGCGCGGCTGTTCCTGTCCCGCCAGTGCGACCTCGGCAATTTCCTGTTTCTGTTCATCGGTCAACGTCACAACGGATTCGAGATGCGCGAGCACGCGGGCGTCTAATTCGGCCATCCTGATACCGCGTTCCTGGTCGCAATCACCCCGGTAGTGCTGGTAGTAGGCGTTGACGCCTCGCCGGCTGCTGTTATAGCGGAATCCACAGTGAGCGCAGTAGAGGATGCGATGGAGCAGCATCACGGCGTTAGTAGGGACGCGGCCGTTCTGCTGAAAGCGTTTACGCTCCTGGACGCGACGGTCCACGCGGTCGAGGAGTGCATCCTCCAAGACCCCGCGATAGTTGGCGGGATGCAAGTTGTAGAGCTTAGCGGCTGTCACAGAGCCGGCCTCGCCGCCGTTGGAACGCCAACGGTAGCCATGTGCATTCAGCCACTGGGCGCCGTTCCCTAATCCGATTTGCCGCGGACCGGCATACAGCTCGAACCATGCCCGGACGGTATCGAGATAGGAATGTGTCTGCCCGTTGCTGCCATAGGTTTCGTTCCGCACGGTCAGGTGCCGGTCCTTGCCCCTGCCCGCACTGATGAGTCCCTGCGGCGCGGCCCCGACCCAGGCGCCGGCAAGTCGCTCGGCCTGGATGCGGGTGCGCTGTTTGCGAGAATCATCAAGGGCGCGGACTTTGTTGATGAGCTGCTTAAAGCGGACGCTGAGCTGTCCGTCAAACGAATCGAGGTCAACAATATCCCCACGGGTTTCAAACCGAATGTGACGCTGATTGAATTTGGTGAGCAGTAGGAGCAGGTCATCACCACGAGAGAAGCGCGACAGGTCGTAACACCAGATGCATCCCGTCTCGTTGTCTCGCTCAACGTCAGACAGGAGATCTCGAAATCGAGGTCGGTGGGCGTCTGACTGTCCTGAACGCTTTCCCTTTGGCTCCACGTAATCATCAGTGCGGCAAACGTGGGTGTATTCAGGATGAGACCTGGCGAAAGCATGACCGGCCTCCAGTTGGCGCTTAACGGAAACATCACCGCTCTTGGAATCATCCTCGTCATCGTCGGCGGGCGCAGCATTATTCGCTCGTGTGTTCGAGAGGCGCGCGTAAATCTTTAAGTGTTTCGACATTTCGGTTGGCGCACTTGGCGCACGGCACAATCTTTATCGTTGCAGGTTCGAGCGCAAGAGAGGTCGGGCGAGTAGCCTGTGCAAAGGAGCTCGGCCAAGATGACTTCGAAGACTCTGGAACCAACCTTAGAAAATGAGGGCTGAAAGGTTAAAATTTTGCTACCTTTGGGTGGGTGTGAAGCAGCGGCCTCGCTAGCCGCCGACGTTGGCTGCGCTAGTCTGTTGGCCGGCTCACCGAGAACCGGCCTACGAGGAAACTGAATTACGCGGCCTTGTCCGAATCGTGCTTGCCCGACCGCTGGCCCTTCGATTTTTTTAGTTCGGCTGCAATCGGTTTTAGTTCGGTGGATGCCGGCTGTTCTTTCCCGTCATAGTAGCCAAACAATTGCAGGATCTGTTCCTGCTCATCAGCCGGAATCTCTGTATCGATGGCGTCTTGCAGCAGGGCACGCATAAGCGAGCTGGTGTCCTCAAAGTTCATCCGCTTGGCGGCGACTTGAGCGAGGACACGCATTCGCTCCTCAGCGTTAAAGCCCATTAGTTTCTTCGGCATCAGTTGTAATTTTATCACCTAACCTTGTTCCTGTCAATAGTACCGATTGATTCAATATTTTAAGGTTTAGCCGCTCAGACTGCTTGACTAACTCTGTGAATCGGTTTAATATAAAGCCAGTCAACCTAACCGCAAACAGGAGGGCATCCATGTATCCGACCCAGTTTCACGAATCGCTCGCTGAGGGGTTCCGATTGATCGCAGAGTTGGAGCGGCAGCGCCGGCGTGTCTTGGCCCGCCACGTCGATGACTTTGATTGCCTCAGCGAATCGGACCGTCTCGCGTATTCCGCGCTCGATGACGGGCAGGTGACGCTCAACAACATGGCCTATGTAGCTGAGGCGTTGGAGACCTTGGGCGGCTGATGGTGGCGACCTTGCATTCATGGCTAGATTGTATCACAAGATTAGCAATTAGGATGAGCGGGGATCGATTCGGCGTGATTCCGGAGCGAATCGGGCACGAATCTAGCGAGTGCGAAATGAAAGCGAGAGAGTGGCCGAACCTGGCCAAAGAGAAGCGAGACCTGGCCGCTGAATGCTTGGGGGACATCATCGTGCTGTTGCGTAAGGCGCGATGGGCAGGGGACGACGACGAGCGAGAGCGGTATCAGGCGGAGATTTTGGACAAAGCGCAGGTTGCCATCCGGCACTTGGAGCACGTCGGGGCGCAGACTGTGCCCACGTAGGAGGAAAAAATGCCACACACGAACAAGCTTATTGACCTACCAGCGGTGCGAGTCGGCCTAGCGCGGGAGCTGCGCCGGTGCAAGTCCGTTTATCACTGGGCTGACGAGCTGGGCCTTTACCAGAACCCAGACGAACACCGCGCCATTTATCTGGCGCAAGTCACCATCGCGCGCCACGCCGCCGAGGAAATCTCCGCGGCTATCCACGAGGATTCCAATGCTACTGATTAGTGTCGGCGCAGTGTTGACGCTACTCGATTTGGTGTTCGTGGTTTCGGCCCTCGTCCTGTCGGGCCGCATCAGCCGAGCGGAGGAACGCGATGCTTGATTGCTACCGTTGTGGCGGCAAGGATTGCATGGAGGAAGACGATAGGGGCATCCTATTCTGCTTGCATTGCGGCCACACTCTCTACCCTATCCGGCGCGATATCCTCGACGTGCGTTGCCCGCACCACGACTACGGCTACGTCGTGCGGGAGCGGAGCACCGGGATGGTACATTGTCTTCTTTGCGACAAGGACCGCGCGGCGGGCGTTGAGCCGGGAAAACAATATCCAGATATGCCGTTTGATTAAATTCCAAACGAAGGGAGGAGCAAATTGAAATGGAAGTAAAGAGTCTCGCGATCACGTCAATGGATGAAGTTAAGACGCTGGCCGATGTGTTCGTCAAAAGCGGATTTTTCGCTGACACGCGGGACGCATCACAGGCCATCGTCAAGATCCTAGCGGGCCGGGAACTTGGCTTTCCTCCGTTGGCGAGCATGGTGGGTGTCTACATCGTCAAGGGAAAGCCCGCTTTGTCGGCTAACCTCATGGCGACGAAAGTTAAGGCTAGTGGCAAGTACACCTATCGGGTTGTCAGTCACAGCGCCGACAAGTGCGACCTTGAATTTTTCGAGCGAACGAACGGCGGCGAAAGGTGGGAGAGCATCGGGCGTTCTGTCTTTACCGTCGAAGATGCGCGCAAAGCCGGAACGCAGAACCTTGACAAGTTTCCGAGAAATATGCTCTTTGCCCGCGCCATGTCCAACGGGGTGAAATGGCATTGCCCCGATGTGACGAATGGATTAGTCGTTTACACGCCCGACGAACTCGGGGCGCCTGTGAATGAGGACGGCGAAATGCTGGACGTGACTCCCAACCCCGAACCCGAGCCAAGTCAAGCGCGTCCGGTCAAGACCGTCGCACCGAAGGCGACCGAACTTGACAAGCACCTCTCTGAGAAATTCCACGAAGAAGAACTAGACTACCAGACGAACGGGGCCAGCTCCAAGCCAGCGCCACAGCCTGCGCCTCGCGATGAGCCAAAGCCAACGTACAGCGTTCAGCCGCGTGAGCCGGTCAAGGCAGCGCGCATCAAGCTTGCCAACTGGCCGGAGCACAGCCGCGAGATCGGAGAACTGCCGTACTACCAGAAGAACGGGCAACCTGACCCCTACCACATTCTCGGAAGCGTTGCCAAGATGGGGTATTCCGAGATCACCGCAGAGAACGTCGAAGAAATCAAGTACATGCTGAAAGAGCGAGCAGCAGAAGCGGCGCGCATGGCCGCGTAGTGAATCGGGTACGGCGGTGAGCCGGCGCACCGCAGAACGCCGGCGAGGCGACAGGGCCAACTCTGCGATGCGTCCGGCGAACAGCCACACCCATTACGGTGACAATAAATAGTCGACCCTGACGGGACACTGTGGGCAGACACTTCAAGAGAGGAGGAAACTAATGTATGCGCCGAGCAAGATGAACCCGACAATTATTAAGTCCAACCATGCCCTGACTTTCACTTTCGAGCTAGTTGGATTCACGCCGGCCGGAGAAGAGAAGCGGGGGGTCGCCATTTACCGAGTGCGTTCGGGATGGAAAACGCACGCGCCCACCGCGACGTCCTTGCGGCGATTCATGCAAGTCTATCAGAAAGCCACGGGCGCGCCTTTGAGCCACTATACGGGAGAGCTGCCGGACTACAGCGACAACCTTCCTTTCTAGTCAAACAAGGAGACAGCATGGAATACTACAAAGTACTCGACGGGGGGAAGGCATGTCACGGAGGAAACGCTACCTACTACCTGCCCCACGGCAATCGGCCTGGCAAGTGGATGCCGCCAGTCGTGGGCGAGATTGCGCCATGCGCGATCGGCTATCATGTTTGGACGATTGGCCAGCTTCTCGGAGGGCTCGGACCGGAGGTTTATGAGGCTGAGATCCGCGGCGATGTCGTCAAGCAAGAGGACAAGACGGTAGCGCGCCAAATCCGGCTTATCCGCAAGCTGAACTGGGACGAGCGGATTGCCCGCCTTTTCGCCTGTGATTGCGCCGAGCATGTTCTACCCATTTTCGAGAAAGAATACCCCAACGACAAGCGGCCATGCCAAGCCATCGAAGTCGCGCGCCGATTCGCGGGCGGCGAGGCGACCGCCGATGAACTGGCTGCGGCGTGGACTGCGGCGTGGACTGCGGCGGGGGCTGCGGCGGGGGCTGCGGCGTGGGCTGCGGCGTGGGCTGCGGCGGGGGCTGCGGCGGGGGATGCGGCGGGGGATGCGGCGTGGGCTGCGGCGGGGGCTGCGGCGGGGGATGCGGCGTGGG
>JAJYHY010000375.1 GCA_021784555.1 bacterium | reverse complement strand
GCGACGACACGAGATCGACGGTTCCTCCCCGCGTGAGTTCAAGCAGGCCGCGGACCAGTTCCGGCAGGCAACCGACGTTTGATCCGCATACCGGCAGCACGACGTGCGGCCAAAGGCCCATTGCCGCGAGCTCGCCCAGCCGGCTGAGAGGCGCGCCGCGGGGGGCACGAGCCTCCGTCCCGCCTTGCTCCCGGCCATTCAGCAGTTCTTCGGCTAGCCACCCGATCCAAATTCGCGGGTGGTCGTACACGAATTCCCAAACGCGCGGATCGACCTCTTGCAAGGGTGAAAAGAGCAAGAGATTGGCGCGCAGGCTGCGGCTCTGAAGGAGGTACGACTGTATTTCTCGCAGGCGCTCCTCGGACCTGGGCCAGCCCGCCAAAAAGTCCCACCGCCTGAACACCAAGTCGAGTCTGCCTCCTCTTGGCAGCGTCCCGGAGATTGCTTCGAGCGAGCCAAACAACACTTCTCTCGAGCAGGCGCCCACAAACAACACCCGGCGGTACGCCTGGCGCGCCTCCTGGATGCCGCGGACCTCCCTCGGACCGGCGCGGAAACCGACCCTCGCCGGCCGAAACTGTTCCTCCTTCAGTGGGCCCTCCGCCAGGGAGGTCAGGAACTGCCTCTGCACCTCGGTCTCCGTGAGGGACTCTGCTGTGGCCTGCGGCAACCCCAAATCCGAGGCCGCCAGGGCGAGATCCGGCCAGTCAACCGTTACAAACGGCGGGCAAGTCGAGGTGACCAAGCATCCCTTCCCCCGCAGCCGAAGCGCGACGTTGTCGAACGGCGGGTCGGAACGGCCACCGCAACTCGCGTGTTTGGATTCGTCGAGCATCATGCTAAGTCCGGTCTATGCCTGTTCCGGCGATGCGCGCCCCGGGGCTTCAGAGCCCTCTCTGTGAGACAGTCGCCACGAAGCGGCCGCGCCGGAACGCCGGCCATACGGCCGCCGACACGCTCCCCGCACGGCGAGGTTTTGGTCCGGTGCAGGGCCACGCTTGTCCTCATCCGCTGTTCTTGCCGTAGTCGCACTGGCCGCATGTGTGATAGAAACCGCATACATTCGCCGCGCCTGTGTTGCATTGATCGGTTTGGCACCAGTCCGTGGCCGACCCTGCGCAACTGTCACGGGTGGCGCATCCGTTACACCAGCAGCGGTTGGTTTCAGTGCAGGAGTCGTCCACGTAACACAGGTTGCTCCCAGCGCTGCAACTGTCATAGACATCACACGTGTCGGTCTGGCCGCAATCGTTCCACAGATCGCAAACATTGCCGACGCTGCCGCAATGATCGTCGGTGTCACAAAAGTTTGTCTGGCAGTAGTTCGTGCCGTTGCAGGTGTTGGTAGAGGCGCAGTGATCGTAGTGGCTGCATGTGTTCGTGAGGTTGCAGCTATCTACGTAGCAATCGTCATAGGTCGAGCAAATGTTCTGCGAGCCGCCGCATGGATCGTCGCCATTGCACTGGTTCGAGGCACTGCAGGAGTCAACGGCGCCCGGGGGATCGCAAGCGTCCTGGCCGCAGACATTGGTAGTGCAAGAGTTGACGACCGAGCACAGGTTCGTGACGTCGCACGTATTGTACGAACAAGTGTCGGTGCCACCGCAGGTATTCGTTTCGCATGTGTCACCGGGGCAGCCGTCGCTGACCGTGCATGAGTTCGTGGCGTCGCATGTGTTCGTCCAGGAGCAGTGATTGGTGCCGCAACTGTCATTGTCGCAGCGGTCGGTCTGGCAGCTATCGAGGCCGCAATAGTCGTAGCCGCACCAATCGCTGCTGTAGTAACAGGAATCTGCCGCGCAACTGTTGCGGGTCCCCGAGTCGCATGTCTCGCAGCCGGCCGCCAAGGCGATGCCCGGCGCCCCGACCGACCCGATTAACACTCCGCCGCCGATGACCGCCTTGGTTGCCTTGCTCAGGAAGTCCCGTCGCGTCACAGTGGCCGTCACTGCCTCTGCTGTTGGGCGCGACTCGAGGCCGCCGCCCTCATAGGTTGTCATACTTCGCCTCCATAACCAGGCAGCCATAGCCGACGTTAGCCAGCGGCTGCGACCGGTGGTTTTCAGTTTCCGAACATCTTAGGATCTGGTTCATTTGTTTAAGTCGTGCCGCCCGGGCCGTGAGCGGCCAGCAGGCGCTCGCCATTTTCCATACAAATTACCAGATCCGCCGCATCTCTGTCACCGGTAGGAATTCCTACCACTGGTCCGCCGATTTGGCGAGAGAGCGGCTCAACGCACCCCAGGGCGATGGCCCCGGCGGCCTCACCGAGCCGCGCGGCGGCCGCTTGCGCCTTAGGGGGGTGGGGCCCTGAAGCTGTTGCGGTGGGGGAGGTTGTCCCGATTCCAGTGTTTGAGAACCTCGTCTTCTCGCCAGTCGAACAACCGTTGCGGTTTGAGAAGCTCAACGTGCCCGTCGCAAAAGAGCACGTTGAAGCCGCCGTCGTGCCGGTCACGGCTCATGGCCATGTTGAACGGGATGTCGTGGTCGAGGTCGTTATGTATTCCCGGCTGCACCGAAGCGCCGGCGAGGAGTATCCCGGCCTGGGCGCCAAGGGTTGGGCTGAGCATGTGAAGGCCGGCCACTCCGCATGGGCCGGTCTCGTTGGCGCGTGGGTTCCACACCGTGTTGTCCCCGTAGCCCCATTTGATAATGTTAGCGTCCGCAATGGCTATCATGCCGCTCGGATTAACCACGCCGCTCCCCCTGACGGGATAGTCGGGGTGCGTGCTGGGATACTGCCAATTCCGGATGAGCGATTCGCCCCACCACGCCCCCGACTCGCTACTGTCTCCGTTGTAGCCATAGCTTCCGAAGACGATAACCAGCGGATTCATCGTCAAGGCGTTTTCGTAACAGGCGGGGGCGGGGAGGCGGGCGTAGGCGGGGCAGACGGCGATGCTCTCGAGGGGTTCGTATTGCTGGTCAGCGCCGTTCCATTGCGGCCACTTGCCGCCGCTATAGGGTTGCAGACGCTCGAACCAATGGTTGGTGTCCCAGCCGGATGCCAGCTCCTCCACGTCCACGGGATAGCCGTCGTGGTCATCGACGTACATTCGGAGGCCAATGCCCCACTGGTGCAGGTTGCTCTGGCAGGTTGCCGTGTAAGCCGCTTCTTTGGCGTGGTTGAGCGCAGGCAGGAGCATCGCCACCAGGATAGCGATGATCCCGACGACCACCAACAACTCGACCAGGGTGAAGCCTCTCCTTCGGCCCCGGACGCATGCCCGACGCTTTCGGCTGGCGGGCGGGCGTTGTACCGAGCCCTGGAGCCGCCAGCAAAGGCGGGATGAACCAAGCCCCCCGAAAGCCCGGCTGCACCGGATACACCGGGCGGCCGCCCGGTCCGAGTCCGGTCTGGCCGCAGGTTCGCGCCACTCTGAAATCATGCTCATCATCTTCGTCGCGAGGCTAACAAGGCCGACCTTGTCTGTCATGCTCGGTTCGCGCTCAAGAGAAATCGATCCTTGTCGCGAAGCCTCCAAGCCCGGCCGTACACCTTCCACGCCTGGCGAATTCACTTTTGCCCGTCGCCCGAGCAAGTATCGCAAACGCAGCATCCCGCCTCAAGGATAGCGATTCCTACCCCGGGTTGGGCGAATCTGCGGTCGGGCGCTTGGGCCTTCCGAGCAGCGGACGGGCGCATCCGTCAAACGGCCGCCACTTGAGGGCCGCAACGACAGCGTTCGGGGCGTCGAGCTTTTCGTAGGCGCTGTGCTGGATCTTTTTCACCAGCGCCTCGCCAAGACCGAGGTCATCCTCGATTTGCTTGTAGCTGAGACCGCTCGCCAGGCACGTCAGGAATGCCTTCTCACGTTCGGCAAGGCCGTATGGGTTGGGCGAGCGAGGATCGTCCGGGTTCAGGTCTGCGGCAGGGCGTGGCGGTCCAGCAGCGCTGGCGGGCCGAGAGGCGCTCTGGCCACCGCTGGCGGAGGCCGACCTCAGCAGGCTACTCCAGAGCCTTTCTTCGAGGCGGCCTGCTGTAAGGGGCTCGGCTACGAAACCGGCGACACCGGCTGAGATCATCCTTTTCTGGAGGCTGGGCTCCGCCTCCCCCAGCACCGTAGACAGAAGGACGCCCAAGGCCGGGGCACGGGCAACCAGGGCGCGGGCGAGGTCGATACCGCAGGCCTTGCCGAGTGCCAGCTTGGCCACAACCAGGCGTGGCTGGCGCTTGAGCAGCTCGTCCAGGGTGGTCTCGGCGTTGGGGAAGAACCCGCAGCAATAGAAGCGCTCCGGCGCGTTGAAGATTCGCTTCATGAGAGCGGTGGTGGGGCGGTCGAGGCCTATGCCGGCGACGCCGATGCCGCCCTGCCAAGCGCGGGCGGCCACAGCCGGGGCGGCCGCCGCGGGGCTGGACGGCGGGAGTGGTAGCAGGCTGGATTCGAGTGGCGGAGGATGAGCCGGGATGGCGGACGCTGGGGCGCCGCCATCGCAACGCGAGCAGCCCCGCGCCACACAGAACCGCGGGCGGGTGTTTTCCCGCGGCGGCGCCTCCCCTGGAAGCAAGCAGACAGCTTTCACATCGACTCTCCGAATCACACGGCCAGAGTTACATCCATTACGGCAGCGGTGACCGGAGAAGTCAAGAAGAAAGCAGCAATTCTCTCTTTGACGAGAACTGCAAAGCAACAGGGCCCGGCCTGTGTCGAGACACTCCAAAGGCTGACACCAGGTTCGAACGGACCGTCCCAGCCCGCGGCCTCGCCGACTCCAAGCGTCCCGATTTCGCGCAACGTTTCGGGATCTCGCGCAGCGTTTGGAGTGCGGCGCGGCCGCCGCTTTGGAGGGATTCGGACCTCGGTGAGCGAAGGCGACGGATGGCGTCGCACTCCAAACGCTAGCGCGACACATCCGCCGGGCGGGCCAGTCAAGCGCCCGAAAAGCAGCCGAATCCTTGAAGGGGTCGAGGGCGCCGAATCTGGCGGAGCCCTTGGAGTGTCCCGACACGGGTCGGGGCCGCTTTCGGGTTTTCTGCTCTCCAAGGCCAAAATGAGCAGGCCAGGCGCTGCGCGCGTGGTAAGGCCGATGAACAATTTCGCAAGTCGTTGCCCCGCAACGCCCAGCACGCTTCTTCATTGGAGAAATTGCTGAGAAGAAGGTCCAGAAAAGCTGCTTCCGGGTAACAGGTCTTGCGGAGTTCTTTGCAGCGTCGCCCGCGCTTGACCCGCACGAAACGCGGCTCTAAATTTCACGCCAGCATGCCTCGAGAATCGCAAGCCGATAAAGCCAAGCGCACCAAGAAGATCATTGCCGGCCTTCATCAGGCCTATCCCGACGCGCATTGCGAGCTGGATCATGCCAATCCGCTGCAATTGCTCATCGCCACCATCCTCTCAGCCCAATGCACCGACAAACGGGTCAATATCGTCACGGAACAGCTCTTCAAGAAGTACCGTTCCGCCGCCGATTTCGCCAATGCGGATCTGGCGGAGCTGGAGCGCGAGGTTCAGACTACAGGGTTCTTCCGGAACAAGGCCAGGAGCATCAAGACCTGCTGCCAGGCTATCGTGGAACGGCATGGGGGACAGGTGCCCGATTCCATGGAGGAATTGACTGAGCTTGGCGGTGTGGGGCGAAAAACGGCGAACGTGGTTCTCGGCAACGCGTTCAACATCAACGTGGGTATCGTGGTCGATACACACGTGGCGCGGCTTGCCCGCCGGCTCGGCCTCGTCAACGTGGACGACCCGGCAAAAATCGAGCGGCAGCTTATGCAAATCGTCCCTCGGGACCAGTGGGCGCTCTTCAGTCACCTGCTCATCTGGCATGGCCGCCGCCGCTGTTTTGCCCGGAAGCCCGACTGCCCGGGCTGCGAGGTAAAGAGGCTCTGTCCGCGGGTGGGCGTGCCAAAGGCGGTAGCGGCGGCGGCATGACTCCCGCCTATGTTATCCAATCCGGGCCCGCGCGGGCGGCCTTCAACATGGCACTGGACGAGGCACTGCTCGAAACCATGCCCCGGCTGGGATGCCCGGTGCTGCGCTTCTACGGTTGGAGCGAGCCGGCTGCCTCCTTCGGTTATTTCCAAAAATATGGGGAGGTGGCGCGAGCTACACCGTTGCGCCCGCTGGTCCGCCGCCCGACCGCCGGGGGCCTCGTGCCTCACGATGCCGATTGGACCTACAGCGCGGCGTTCCCGGCCAGCCACGCCTGGTACAGGCTCAAGGCCGTTGAGAGCTACCGCCGCATCCATGAGTGGATACGGTCCGCGTTCGCGAAACTTGGCATCGCGACGGAATTGGCCGATTGCCGGCGTGAGGACGGCGCGGGGCAATGCTTTTTGGGATATGAACTATCAGACGTGCTTTGGCGCGGACGAAAAATTGCCGGCGCGGCCCAACGCCGCACGCGCGCGGGATTGCTCGTTCAAGGCTCTGTTCAGCCCCCGCCTCTCGACCTGGCCCGGTCGGATTGGCACAGGGCGATGCGCCAGACTGGTGAGCAAGAGCAAGGAATCCAATGGCGTGAATTCACTCCCGACGTCCTTTTGAACCAGCGCGCCCTGGCCCTCTCGCGCGACAAGTACTCGCAAGCGGCTTACAACCGAAAGCGGTGATTTCTGATCGAATAAGCCGTTGCGGTCTTATTGAGCATTGACCATCAGGCATTCGAAGTGGCGTGGCGAAGGACCTCAAAAACCCGTGAAGGCTTCCAGCTCCTTGACGCGCTGTTCAATAAGCGGCCGCTTCAGCCTGGCCGTGCGCAGCAGGCCGAACCCTTCGCAGCAGAAGGCGGCCACAACACTCCCGTAAATCATCGCGCGGCGGATGTGGTCATCGACGGGACCGTTGGCCGTGGCAAGGTAGCCCATCATGGCCCCCGCGAACGAATCCCCGGCGCCGGTGGGGTCCACGACCTTGCCCAGCGGATAGGCCGGGCAGAGGAAGTAACCCGCCGGGCTGGAGAGAATCGAACCGTGCGAACCCTTCTTGATGACGATGTATTTCGGGCCGAGTTTATGAATTTTTTTGATGGCGGCGAAGACGTTGTCTTCCTTCGTTAACTGGTGCGCCTCGCTGTCGTTGAGGACAAAGCCATCGACCCGCTTGATGAGCTTGAGCAGATCGGGCAGCGCAATATTCAGCCAAAGGTCCATCGTGTCGGCCACGACGAATCTGGGCCGGCGCATCTGTTCCAGCACGTGGTATTGCAGCGAGGGGGCGATATTGGCGAGCAGGACGAAAGGGGTGTCCTGGTGTTGTTTTGGCAATGTGGGATTGAAGGTCTCAAAGACGCCCAACTCCGTCAGGAGCGTCCGGCGGTGGTTCATGTTGAGCTCATACTCGCCCGACCAGTGAAAGGTCTTTCCGGGGAGGATTTGGAGGCCCTCCAGGTCGATGCCGAGTCGCTCATAAAGCTGGATGTAGCGGCGCGGAAAGTCCTCTCCGACAACTCCCAGCAACTTGACCGGACTGAAAAAACTCGCGGCCACGGCCGCATGGCTGGCGGAGCCGCCCAGCAGCCGCGGGTTTTCGGCGTTGGGCGTTTTGATGGAGTCCAACGCGGTCGAGCCAACGATGAGAACACTCATGATAAAATCAGGGTCGGTCTTAGCACGCTTAAATCAGTTCCGACTGCCAGCCAGGAAGGCTAGAGTCTCCAAGGATCATTGGCAACGCAAAAGGCGGTTTTACCGATCGGCACGAGTTGACTCAAATTAAAAGACACCGGGGAGCAGAATCTGAGGGGAGGCAAAAAGGGTCGTTGACTCACGGAAAAAAGACACCCGCAATGGGTGGGAAAATGAGCATGAGTAAAGCACTGA
>JAJYHY010000040.1 GCA_021784555.1 bacterium | reverse complement strand
CGCATGTGTTCTGCAGCTTGGCCTGAGCCGTTACCTAACACTTACAACACAAAAGAAAACTCATGAACACCCATCTCGGAACCTCCCGGCGCCAATTTATCCGTGCTTCGCTGTTGGGCGGAGCCGCAAGCCTGCTCGCGCCTTGGAGCCTGACCAAGAGCTACGGTTCGGAGCCCGGCACTCCACAAGAACAGATTCAAAGCCGCGTCGCCTTGACCGCCGGGGATGACCGGGCGGATTTGGCCTATAGAGGGCTGAAGACCTTCGAGAAAAGCATCGCGCGAGCTATCGGGAGCAAGCGCGTCATCATAAAACCCAATGATGTCGCCACCCACCATCAACTGGCCGCCACCCATGCCGCCAATATCGAAGGGATTCTGGAGTTCCTCGCCTCGATAGGCTGCAAGGACGTGGTGATTGCCGAATCCGCGGGCGACGGTCCTACCCTGGAGGGCTTTACCAATTACGGCTACGACAAAGTGGCTGCCAAGTACGGTGCGCGCTTGATGGACCTGGACCAGGAGCCCAGCCAGATTGTCTATTGCTTTGACGAAACCGATTTCCGTCCGCATCCATGCCGCATGTCCAAGGTGTTGCTGGACCCGAATAACTTCATCATCTCGGCGGCCAAGCTCAAGACCCACGACCGTGTGGTCGCCACGTTATCGCTGAAGAACATCGTGGTGGGCGCCGGAATCAAGGACGCGGGATTCGGCTGGGGCCCTGGCGCAAGGCCGGGCGCCAGGTCGGACAAACCGGTGATTCATGGCAGCGGTTTCCGCGGCATTAACTACAACCTCTACACGCTGGCGCGCCGGCTTCACCCGGAACTGGCCGTCATTGATGGCTACCGGGGGATGGAAGGCAATGGCCCGGTGGGTGGGCAACCCGTGGAGCAGCGTGTCTGTGTCGTCAGCCAGGATTGGCTGGCGGCGGACCGGGTAGGCATTGAGCTGATGGGCATCGACTTCGCGGATGTCGGCTATCTCAACTTCTGTGGCCAGACCGGAATGGGCGAAACCGACCTGAAACGGATCGAAATCCTGGGCGCGCCCCTCAAGGACCATATCCGGCATTACAAATTGGCTCACAACATTAACCGGCAGTTGATCTGGAAACAGCGCGTCCGGCGGGCGTAAGTTGGCGGATGCGCCACGCGGCCGGAGGGAGTAGATTGAAGTAGCCCGCCCAATCGGGGCACGATGACGGGTATGGTAAAGGGATGGCCGTGAGAATCAGTTCGCCGATGAGCAAGCCGCGCCGGTGGGCCGGCATCGTGGCTAGGGCCGCGAGTGTCGCCGTGACGCTAATGGGGTGCTTGGTGCTGCTGGGGTGGAGCCTGGGCATTGTGGCGTTGGTCGAGCTCTTTCCCGCGTTGACGGCGATGAATCCCGTCACCGCACTGCTGTTCATCTTGCTGGGAGCGGGGTTGCTCCGGCTTGCCTGGAAGAAGACCGTGGCTCCGGAAGGCAAGGATATGGTCGGCCGGTTGCTGGGCGGCGTGGTGGTGTTGATGGGGGTTTTGAGATTGGTGGACTATGCGGGTGTGCTCCCGCTTCATATCGATCAGCTCCTCTTCGCGAGCCGAGTAAACGCCCTGGAAATCTATCCGCAAAACGAAATCGCCCCAAACAGCGCGGCCGGCTTTGTCCTGTGCGGCCTGGCACTTTCCTTCTCGGGCTTCGAGACTCGCCGCCGGTTTCGCCCGGCACAAGTCTCGGTGCTAATCGCGGCAGTGATCGCCCTCTTCGCTTTGGTGGGGTACACCTACCGCGTTCTCTATTTCTACCGATTTGGCGCGTCGCTTCCGATGTCGCTCGACACGGCGGTGGCATTTGCCTTGTTCTGCACCGGGTTTCTGACCGCCCGTCCCGACCGGGGCTTGATGGGGGTCATCACCAGCGGCACGACGGGCGGCGCGGTCGCGCGCCGCCTCCTGCCGATGGCCATCTGCATTCCGTGGCTCCTGGGGGCGGTATTGCTCTACGGAGAGCACGCCGGATACTATCGGCAGGAATTTGCCCTGGCAATCTTCGCGGCCCTGAGCATCGTCATCTTTGCCGGCCTCATTTGGTGGAATGCGCGGTTGCTCTACGTGGTCGATATGGAGCGAGGGCGGGCGGAGCGGCGGATGGCGGCGCAGCATCGAGCCACTCGGTGCGCCGAGGAGCAACTCCGCCGTGCCACCGCTAATCTCCAGCGTTCAAACGCCGATTTGCAACAATTTGCTTACGTCGCCTCGCACGACCTGAGTGAGCCCTTGCGCATGGTCACCAGCTATTTGCAACTGCTGACCGAGCGGCACGGAGCCGCCCTGGATGACCAGGGCCGTGGGTTCGTTCGCTTCGCGGTTGACGGGGCCCAGCGTATGCGGACTCTTATCCAAGGGTTGCTCGAGTACTCCCGGGTGGAAGTGCGGGGGGCCTCTCTCGAACCGATTGAGGCCGAGGACGTATTCAGCGCCGCCATATCGAACTTGAAGGTGGCCATCGAGGAAAGCGGAGCGGAGGTGTCGCACAAGACCCTGCCTCGCGTGTTTGGCGACGGCGCGCAGCTTACCCGGGTCTTTCAGAACCTCATCGGCAACGGGCTAAAGTTCCACGGCACGGAGCCGCCTCGCATCGAAGTGGGCGCTAGCCAGCGCGACGCGCATTGGGTCTTTTTCGTGCGAGATAATGGCATTGGCATCAACCCCAAGGAATTCGAGCGCATTTTCGTGATCTTCCAGCGCCTGCACACGCGCCGCGAATACCCCGGCACCGGGATGGGCCTGGCCATCTGCAAACGCATCGTGGAACGGCATGGCGGACACATTTGGGTGGAATCAACCCCCGCCAAAGGCTCCACCTTCTTCTTTTCTCTCCCGGCAACGAATGAACCGGCGCTCGAAGCCTCTCGGCACTCGCCGGCGCCGTAAAACTCGCTCCTCCGGCGTCGGGGTCGGTCCTCACTTTTTCCGCGGGAGTGGAAGGCGAGTTGGCGGACAAAGGTGTGGGACTGACCCCGACGCCTTGCGCGCCTCATGAGGCCAGGCCCTGCTCGTAGGCCGCATTGCGCGCGTATCTCGTTCCCAGCGCTTCGGCCAGCGGGTCGCGCGGCGCCGCCGAGAAACCCAGGTGCAAATGGCGCCGCCAACCTTCGGCGTGTTTAAAGGCCCCTGACATGCGCCCTACCTCCAGGGACATGTCCTCCATCGAAAGGAGGTAAGAGTTCACCCCCTGACTGACATCCAGCCAATGGTGCTGGCTGGCGTGCGCCGCCAGGGCGGCATGTTTGGTCTTATGCACCGAACCGGTATCCACAAAGGCCTCCGGCACGATTCGGCGCCGCATCCCGTCTCGCAGTCCATAAGGCATGGCGTGATACACGGTCACTTCGCCCTCCACGGCGCGGCGCTCGGGCACGGTCTCAAAATTGGGCATTCCCCGCGCAAAGGCCGCCGTTACCGCCAACCGGCTCGTGGTGGTATGGTCCTCCATGTAATCTTCGGGCGAGTGGGTCAAGACAATCGACGGCCTGGTGTGGCGGATGACGGCGGCCAGCGCGCGAAGCAGAGTCAGGTTATAGAGGATTTCCAGGTCATCGGTCAGGCTGGGGTGAAAAACCGCGCCGAGGATGCCCGCCGCGGTTCGCGCTTCGGTGTTCCGGATCTGGCGGGTGGCCGCGCCGTTATACTGGGCGCTGCCACAGTTGCCGCTAGCCAGGGTTAGGTAATGAATCTCGAACCCGGCCTCTTTGAGCAGCAGGAGGGTTCCCGCCATGAGAAACTCGATGTCGTCGGGGTGTGCCCCAATGGCAATCGCACCCGCCTTTGGCGCCGGGCCGCTCTGGACCAAACTGGCTTGGGAGTGTGTTTTCTTCTTCTGCACGGTTCTTCACCGGGTGGAGGATCGAATTTCAAACTGAGGACTTCCGGCCCGTCTCGAACTGTTCCGAACCATGGTCCAAGCGCCTCATCCGCTCCGAATCCCGTAATTCAGCCAATGCCATCCGGTTTTCCCGCCCATGTCAAAAAGAAAGTGCAAGACAAAGGGGCGCTTATCCCGTCGGTACCCCCACATCCCTGCTGAATAAACTCGAAATCCGAAACAATCTCAAATGCGGCAAAGGGAAATGTTCAAATCAGGCCGGGCTCTCGGGTTTTGGTCGTTGCCGCTTTTGGATTTCGGGTTTCGGATTCGCCAGGAATTGGGGGTCCTTATAGGGATGCGCCCAGACAAACGACCTCGGGGTAAGGGCATGCCCAGTCCCGAGCAGGCGCTCGAGATCGGGCTTCATCCGGCCAGGAGCTTTGCGGCCAAGGGGTCGCCGGGAAACTATTGCCTAAAGCAAGGCCTCCGCCAGATCATCGGTCGGTCGCGTTTGACAACGGGTTCTGGCATGGGCAACCCATCGCCTTGAAATCCTTGACATTTCGCGTGGCCACCGTCGCACCTGTGCATAAGGCGATGGCGGCCAGCAACGCGTCCATCAAGTCTGGGCCGCCTCGTCCATTTCTCCACGCTTCGCCGGCCAGCGCCGCTGCGCGCTCGTAATCCTCCGGCTGGTTGGGGAGTGAGCTGAGGGTGGCGACTCGCTCGGCGTAAAACTCCAGCCCGCGTTCTCTTTTGGCAGCGTCCTTGACGCTGTGAACGCCGAGCAAGAATTGCCCGCGGACAATGTCCGCCGTTGCGAAGTCGCCCGCCGACTTGCGCCAAGCGTCAAACGCCGGATTCTGCCGCTCGCCCTCGATCAGCACATCTGCGTCAATGAGCCACGAGCTTCTCACGAGAGCGTCTCTTCAAGGCGTTTAGATGCTGTTCGATCTCATCCGCGGCAGCCTTATCCAAGTCCGTTGCTTTATAGCTGTCGAAAACCCTGGCGAAATCCTCGCCGCTCATAAAATCGCAATCCGGCACAAGTCGCGCCACCGCACGGCCACGCTTGCGGATGCGGACACTCTCTCCATGCTCAACCATGCTCAGGAATCTGTGAAACTGGCCGACGACGGCCGTTGAGTCAGCAATCTTCATTGCGCCAAACGTGCCATCTCTACCTTCGGAAGCAAGAGAAATCTCCTTGGCCCATTGCCCGCCGCGGGCGCGCTCCCATCCTGTTAGCTGAAGGTCACGCCTGACGCACTCGGCCAACTCGCCGCAAGTCAAAGCCGCTGCCGATTCGCCAGAATCCAGCAGTGTCAATAATCCTCGGGCTCGCTGCGGCAGCGTATCCGGGCCAGACGCCTGCACTCGCCCGTTCTCCAACTCCACTTCTACGGTCCTATAGCTCATGAGATTAAATTACCAACTTGCGCCTCTTCATCAAGCCCTCATTCATCGGCTTGACAGGCGCGTCACTCCTGTTACGGTTTGGCCAGATGCAGTCGCAAATTGTCGTTCAGCCCAGGCCTTCATCACACTGGCGCCAACCATCAAGATTCATGAATCGTCGCACCTTCGCCTTCCTGGCTGTATGGTTGCCGGGGCTTGTCCTCCTTGCCGGAACCCCCTCCGTGAACGGCTTAGACCGTGCGGACTCGCCGCCAAAAGTCCCTCGCTTCTCGGTCGGTTACATGGACCGGTCGGTCAATCCGAGCACCGACTTTTATCAGTTTGCCGACGGCCAATGGGTTAAGGACAACCCCGTGCCGCCGGACAAATCGCGCTGGGCCAGTTTCACGGAATTGGCGGAGCGCAACTGGTATCTCATCCATGGCATCCTCACTCAGGCCGAAGCGGACACTGCGGCGTCCCTGCATTCGCCCGAGCGCGAGGTGGGCGATTTCTTCGCCTCCGCCATGGATACCAATCGCATCGAGCAACTCGGATTCAAACCGATTGCGAATGACCTCGCCCGCATCGCCCACGTCCAGACCCGCACGGAGCTATTCCAGACGTTGGCCGCGTTTCACGATGAGGGCTTCGGGGGCGTGTTCGGCTCCGACGTTAGCCCCGACGAGAAGAATAGTGCCATCTACGCCTTCGAACTGGGCCAGGGCGGCCTCTCCCTGCCGGACCGGGACTATTACTTGAAGGCCAGCTTCGCGCCGATACGGGAGAAGTATCTTCAGCACGTGACGAAGATGTTTGAGTTGCTCGGTGAGAAGCCCGCCAAGGCCAAGGCCGACGCCAAGACGGTGCTCAGCCTCGAGACCGATCTGGCCAAGGCCAGCCGCACGCGTGTCCAACTGCGCGACCCGAACAAGAATTACAACAAATTCTCCCGCGCGGACCTCCTGTCGCGCGAGCCGGCGATTCCATGGAAAGCGTATCTGCTGGACCGTGGATTGGAGAAGCTGCCTTACGCGGTAGTTGGGCAGCCGGAATTCTTCGACGCCGTCAATACACTCTTGAACCAGCGCCCGTTTTCGGACTGGAAGGTCTATCTGCGCTGGCACGTTTTGCACAGCAGCGCCCCGTACCTGCAACGCGCTGTGGCGGATGAAAACTTTGCGTTCTTTGGCAAGGTGCTCAGCGGCCAGCAGCGGCAGGAACCGCGCTGGAAGCGCGCCGCCCACGTGATTGACGGGAGCATCGGCGAAGCCCTCGGAGAGCTTTATGTCCGAAAGTATTTTCCACCGGAAGCCAAGGCCCGCATGAATGAGTTGGTGGACAACCTCAAGGCCGTCTTCCGCGATCACTTGGAAAAGGTGAGTTGGATGGGCGAGGCCACCCGGGTCAAGGCCCTGGCCAAGTTCGACCGCTTTACCCAGAAGATCGGCTACCCGGACAAGTTCCGCGACTACTCCTCGGTGGTCATCCACCGGGATGATTACCTGGGCAATGTCCGGCGGGCGGCGGCCTTTGAGGTTCACCGGAATGTCGTTCGCATCGGCAAGGCGGTGGATCGGAGCGAGTGGCAAATGACGCCCGAGACCGTCAATGCCTATTTTAATCCCGTCCAAAACGAGATCGTCTTCCCGGCCGGCATTCTCCAGCCGCCCTTCTTCGACATGACCATGGATGACGCGGTCAACTATGGCGGTATTGGCGTGGTCATCGGCCACGAAATCACCCACGGCTACGACGATGAGGGGCGGAAATACGACACCAACGGAAACCTCAACGACTGGTGGACGACTGCCGACGCCAAGGCCTTTGAGGCGCGCGCCCAGAAGGTCGTCAACGAATACGACGCCTTTGAGCCGCTGCCCGGCCTACACGTCAACGGCAAGCTAACATTGGGCGAAAACATTGCCGACCTCGGTGGTGTCACCATCGCCTACGACGCCCTGGAACGTACCCTGGCTAAGGACCCTTCCAAACGCAAGACCATCGACGGCCTTACGCCGGAGCAGCGATTCTTCATCTCCTTCGCCCAAATCTGGCGGACGAACATCCGGCCCGCCGAGGCCCGGCGCTTGCTGACGGTTGACCCCCATTCGCCCGGCCAGTTCCGCGCCGTCGGGCCGCTGGTGAACCTGCCGGCCTTCTACAAGGCCTTCGCTATCAAGCCCGGCGCGCCGATGTGGCGCTCGCCCGATCAACGCGCGCAGATCTGGTAAGATATTGCATGGGGGACACCTTATGAAGTGGACCGACCGGCCATTGAAATCCCGGCTCAGAATCATTGGAGCGCTGGTGCTCCTGCTGGGGACAACAGGGACGGTTCTGCTCGGCTTGAGAGGGGTGCGCTCGGTGGACCCTTCCCAAAACCCCGCCATGGCCAGGTATTACGCGCAAGAGGAGCGGCAGGCTCAAATCCTTTACGGGAACTTTGGCTTGCTCGCCAACGACGCCTGGAAGAGTCTCAAACGGCCTCGCACGCAGGCCATTCTGCTCGCCAGCCTTTCCACGCTGGTTGCTTGCGGCTGTTTCTTTTTCGCCCGGCTCCTGGACACCGGCGAGGGCCAGGAAGACCGAAGCGCCGGGGTCAGTCCTGCGCTTTTTTCCGCCGCTTCGCCCTCCATTACCGCGGAAAGAGTGAGGACTGACCCCGGCGCTTCACGACGATGAACTTAGACGAACTGCTCATTAACGAGACCCTCCGCCAGCGCGAGTTCCCGGTAACGCGCCAGTGCGTCTTTTTGGCTCATGCAGGCGATTGCCCGTTGCCGCGGCGCGTGGCGGAAGCGGTGGCCGCTTATGCCGGAGGGGCGACGATGGCGGATCAGGAGCGAGTGGTCTATCCGGCCATCCTCGATGAGGGGCGGAAGCTGGCGGCGGGGCTGCTGGGATGCCATCCCGATGAAGCCGGGTTCGTGGGGCCGACCTCTTTGGCGCTGAGCTTTTTTGCCTCCGGCTTAAAGTTCCGCAAGAGCGACAACGTCCTGATCTACCTGGATGATTACCCATCGAACGTCTATCCGTGGATGGCCTTGGCGGAACAAGGGGTTCAGGCGCGCCTGATGAACACGCGCGGCCTGGGCCAGATTCGCCCGCAGGATGTCATGGGCCAGGTGGATGAGAACACGCGTCTGGTAGCTTTGGCGTCTTGTCATTTCATCAGCGGCTACCGCATCGACATTCAGGCTATCGGCCAATTCCTGCGCGAGCGCAACATTCTCTTCTGCCTGGATGCCATCCAGACCGTGGGCGCCTTCCCGCTCCCGACGGAATGGGTGGACATGCTGGCCGCCGACGCCCACAAGTGGCTGCTCGGTCCTTGCGGAGCGGGCCTGATATACGTCCGCCGTTCCGTGCGGGAACGGCTCAATCCGCCAATCTATGGCTGGCACAACATTGAATGCCCCGACTTCGTTGCCCAGGAACGAATCGTGCTCCGAAAAGGAATCGAGAAGTATGAAGCGGGAACTTACAACCTCCTGGGACTGGTGGGCCTGATCGAGGCGATGCGGCTGATCCAGGAGATCGGGATTGAGAACATCGCGCGGGAATTGCTGCGCAAGCGCGATTGGCTGGTTCCGGCGCTACAGGCCAAAGGCTATACGGTGCTCCACGCCAACTCGCCGGAACCGAACCGGAGCGGCATTGTCTCCTTCCACCGCCCTGGCGCCGAGCTGGGCGCGCTGCACGCGAAACTCGCCGAGGCGAAGATTGTCACCTCGTTGCGCACGGATCGCCACGGACGGCAATACATCCGCCTCTCTCCGCATTTCTACAACACCGATGAAGAATTGCATCGAGCACTGGCGTTGTTGTGATATTTTCTGACAAGTGCTTGGGACCGACTGCACGTTGCAACTACGAATGAACACGAATCCACACGAATACCGCGTGATTGGTGTTCATTCGTGTCCATTGGTGGTTAGTGTTCTGTCGTCCATCCCGTGTCCCCTCCGCAAGCTGGAACGAACCCCATGAAACCACTAAAAGTCGAACCGATCGGCCAGGAGTTGGCAATCCGCTGGGATGACGGTGCCGAAAGTTTCATTCCTCTTGAGACTCTTCGCCGCGCCTGTCCCTGCGCCGGATGCAAAGGGGAGACCGATGTCATGGGCAAGGTATATAAAGGGCCGGAGAGCCCGCTCACACCCGCCGCGTTCACCTTGGCGCGGCTCATGCCTATAGGCGGCTACGCCCTCCAGCCCATCTGGGGCGACGGCCATGCCACAGGGATTTACCCTTACGATTATCTGAGGCGGATAGGAGAACAAGCGACGCCAAAGGGAGGGTGAGGCGCGGACGGCACGACGGCAATGTCCCAAGAAGCGGCACGCCAGGCTTGCTCGATAGTCAGAGACAGGCTACCCTCTGATCGCATGAAAAGCTTCGGTGATGTGGTGGAGTCCGTCGAGACACTCTCAATGGAAGACCAGGAGGAGTTGCTGTCAATACTGCAGGGCCGCCTGTGTGAGCGCCGACGGGCGGAGCTTGTGAAGGAGGTTAAAGCAGCACGAAAGGAGTTCCGCACTGGGCGTTGTCGGCCCGGCCTTCCGGAGGAAATCCTGCGGGAAATCACCCAGTGAAACGGACGCTTCTGCCGACCCGCGCCTTTGTCCGATCCGCTGACCTGGAGCGGTGCGACGTTCTCCGGGAAGCTTTCGCCGACCCGGCAAATCAGGAGCGCCTCCCAAGAGACGCTCCTGATCGCTTCTTCAGCGGAGTCTTATCCTGGCTGCAAATTACCTTACCCCGTCGTCCCCCAACGGCTCACGGCGCGATGCGGACTCGATAGAACAGGGCGGGGCTTGTGCCCGGACTGGCCTGGAACTCAATGGGCGCCCCGCTGCCGGAATTGGTCGAGACCGGAATCCAATCGGGCGTGTAAAGATCGGTGGAGGTTTCGAGAATGTACCGCTTGCCGGCAACGGTGGGCCAGCGCAGCACACGCGCCGCTCCCGTTTGCGAGGCCGGGGCCCAGGAGAGGCGCAGACAAGAGGCGGCGTCCAGCGGGTCTGTGCCAGCGACATACTCCTGCCAGTTGTTGGCCCCATCCCCATCGGCATCCGCGCCGGCTTGCGAAAGAAGATTGCTTACCGTGCCAAAATAGCGCAGGCGCCAGGAATCGGGGATGCCGTCATTGAACGAGGAATTCGACCGGTCCGAGAGTGTAATCAGGCCGGTGCTGGTTTGCTCCGGGAATGAGGCAAGGCCGTTGGGCGAGGCCGAGGCATGGTCGAAATGGACGGCGTAGGCCGCGTTGGCGTTGGCGTTGGCTGGAATCTGGAAAGTCAGGGTTCCAACAGTGGCATCGCCGGTCAGACCGGGGATGGTGCTGTCTAGCCACGTGGCGGCATAATTGTTCGCCCCCTCGGAATCGGTCAAGGTAGGCTCACCCAAGGCGGGAGCAGGCGCAAACTGAACGGGCGCGGTTAAGGGAGGAGAGCCGTCCAGCGGCTCCACGCTCAGATTGAGCATGAGGACGCGCAAGGGATAGCTGCCCGCGATCCGGGCGGTGATCGGGACCCGCACCGTCTGGCCCGCGGAGACCAAAGCGTCACTGGCAACGAAGCTCACCGCCGGAGGTGGTGACAACACGTTCTTGGGCAGGCGGACCGACGCCGGAAGATCCCCGACCGCTCGCGCGACCCGGACGCCGTTGGTCCAGAACCTTTCGAAAAGAACCAGGCTGGGATCGAGCGACCGGCGGAAGGTGACATAGACATCGCACACATCGAGTTTGCCATCCCCAAAGGCGATTTGGTTGATCGTCGTGTCGTCTCCGTTAAAGAGCGCGTCTTGTGCGCTGGCGCCGGTGAGGGCCTGGTTGAACTCCAGGTAGCCGTCGCCCAGATCCGTGTAGGTGCCGCCGCAGGAATCCATGCTGTCGAAGAAATCGCTGCCGGGCAGCGGCGTGTCCCAACTGTACACCGCCGACTGGAACACCTGCATGACGTCGGCGTTGTCGAGACCCCAGTCGCCGAAGTCACCGGCATTGAACCAACGGAACGGGGCGCAATCGCCTACAAGATACTTCGGCTGTCCGGCCGTAACGCGCTTGATGGAGTTCATGGCCCCGTTCGTAAGCGAGCCGCTGCTGGGCGTGTCGATAAAGACCTCGGAGCCGGGCGCTCCCACCCCATCCGAAGTGGCCGAAGGCCGACCAAGCTGGATTTGGTAGGTCTGGCCTGGCAGGGCGCCGCTGGGAACGTGAAACGCGTAAGTGCCGAGGATGACCCGCCCTCCCTGCTGCTGGAAGAGAGTGTCATGGGCCATGGAGTACTGGATGAGATCCTGAAGGAGCGTAGGATAGAGATTGGCCTGGCCCCAGCGCTCCAGCCAGCCCACACCCAGCAATCCCGCGCTGGAGTTTGTAAAGACCATGTTCACGAACGGCTGCCCGTCGTAGGTTGTCAAAACGTTTGCCGGCGGCGGGTCGGAGGCGTCGCCTGAGAACATCAGGGGCGGTATCGGCTCATACTCTCCGATGTCGTGCGGCGGAACGCCAGTGTTGACCGCCGCGGGCTTCATTAGAAAAGACTGGAAATCAAATGCGCCCGGAGCTACTGCCGGTCCTGGATTCGCCCCGGCGTTAGTCACGGTCACATTAAACTGGAGGCTGTAGATCAACGTTCCAGGCTGAACGCTGAGGGTAACCGGCGCATAAAAGAGCTGGCCGGGGGAGGCGATGAACTCGCTGGAGGCCTCCCCGTTTTCAAAACCGAAGGTGATGGTGTTTGCGTTCAGGAGCGCGTTGGAGGGATAGAAGATCTTGGACGCGGTGGCGCTGTCGGCGTAGAACGGGCGAAAGGCCCTGGCTTTGACCGTCAGGTTGCTCGTGATAACCATTGCCGGCACCGGGAAGGGGTTGGCGCTGGCGTAGAGGCTGGCTGGATTCGACGGCGCTGGGGTAGAGCCGTCCAGGGTGTAATAGACCTGTGCGTTGCTGGTGACCTCGCTAAGGGTAATGTTCAAGGCGCTGAGGCCGCCTATGGTGGGGGCTGCCGTCTGGAATTGGAACCGGGCGCTGCTGATGGAACTGTTGACCCGGCCTTTCTGGGTGCCGACGGCCTTAATGATGAAGTCCGGCTGAGCATCCACCAGTGTGCCCATCTCTTGCACCTGCTGCGGTGACATGCCGTCGTGGTAGGCGGGCGGGGTGCTGCCGGTGTCGGCGCTGGGATCCGGTATCGTATCCTGCAGCGGGTTGGCTGGAGTGGCGCCGTAGGTGAAGTAGGTCAGGCTGCCGGAGGCGCCGGCGATGGCGATAGTCACGTCGTTGTTGAAGGCAAACGGCTGGTTGGTCCGAAGAACGGAAACCAAGTTGCCGTAGCTATCCAACTGGAAATCAACCCAACCGATTTGCGGGGGAGGCACTGGGGGCAAGGGGGCGCCGAGCTGAATGCGCCGGATGGCATTGTTTCTGAGGTCGGCCACCAGGAAACCATTATTGAACGAGTCTAGCGCCATGCCGCAAGGAGAACTGAACTTGGCGCTCAGGGCAGGACCATCCACCAACCCGCCATTGGCCGGCCCGGGCGTGCCAGCGAACGTATAGACGGCGTAGTTGGTGGCGCCAAAGGCGGGGAAATTAGTGGCGACACGGAGCGAGTTGTTAAGCGTATCGCTGATGAGCAATCCATAGCCGTCGATCCAGAGCAACCCGCTCGGCCCGTTAAAACGGGCGCTGGCGCCATACCAGGAATCAGCGGTGCCCGTCAGACCCTGGGCGCCGAGGACCGTTGTGAGGGTGCCGTGGACGGGGCTGTCGAGGGTGATGAGCTTAATTACGTTGTCGCCGGTGTCGGCGACCCAAACCTCGCCCTGTCCGGCGTCGTTGGTCGCGCAGGCCACCGCGGTTGGGTGATACAACGTAGTGCCATCGATGACGAGGTTCGTCACGCCCAGCAGCGGGTCGTCCAGGTTCATTACACGGATCATGTTATTGCCCCAGTCGGCGATATAGACATTGCCATTGCCGTCCTGGTCCAGACCTGCCGGGAACCGGAAGGTGGCATTGGCGCCGGTCGCGTCGATTGCCGGCCCGCCCCCGGCCTGGCCGGCCAACGTGGTGACGTATCCATCGCTGAGCCGGACAAAACGAATCAGGCTGTTGCCATTGTCGGTGACCAGCAGCCCTTCCTCACCGTTGAAAGACGCGTCGAGGAGACCCTCCGGATTATTCAGGTGTGCCAGAAAGAACGGCCCGTCATTGCTTCCCGGCGGGTCCGTCGGGATGCCGGCCAGGGTGGTCAGGGCCTGCGTATTGGCATCAAGCCTGACGATGCGGTTGTTCGCGCTGTCGGAGGCATAAACGTTGTTTTCGGAATCGACCGCGACGCTGTAGGGTTCGTTGAGGCCCTCGGTCAGCAGGCTCGTTACTGTTACATCCGCCCGCACAGCCGCCAGCGGCAGACCGGTGAGCGCCAGGATGATCAAGGCGGTCTCTCTACTGATGATCTTCATAATTTACACTCGCGGGCGATTTTTCAGAGAAAGCTCGATTCCTGGAGGAATGGATTGGCTGCCGATGTTTGATTGGCGGAAAGCGAAAGCGACGGACGGCGTCGCAGTCCAAACGCTCCGCGAGACATGGGCACGCTGGAGTGGCAAGCCGCGCGGGAGGTGCCCAAGCCGCTCGGAATGTCGATCAGGCTGGGGTTGGCGCGTGGTGTCCAAAGTGGCGGAGCCCCTGGAGCGCGGCGCGGACCGCCGCTTTCGCTTCTTTCCTTCATAATGTCCAGGAGGAGACGTCATCATTATGGGATTAATTGCACCCGGTAATACCGCGCCGTGCCGGTGAGTGTTGCATCCGGGACGCTGGCGAGGGCGCCATCCCCGGAGACCTGGCCCAGGGAGGTCCACACTCCGCCCGCCAAATCGGAGGACCATTGCACCTCGTACACCCGCCCCGGCGCCGTCAGCCATTGAAGGACCATCTGGGGCCGGCCCTCCACAAGCTGCACGCCTGCGCCCGTCAGGCGAAGATTGGACTGCGGGTCGGTTGGGTCCGTGCCGGCGAGGTATTCCATCCAGTTTGGCACACCGTCACCGTCCGGGTCGGCCTGGTCAGCAGCGTTGGGAGAATCGAGGCTGCCAAAGTATTGGACCTTCCATTCGTCGGAGCAGGTTGAGGGCAGAGCCGCCGGGGCATTCACGGCCACGTAGGCGCTGCGGGTTTCAAGATCATACTGAGTCTGGATATCCGGCGCGCCATCGGCGTTACTGAACGAAAGGACGTAGCCTTGGCCGGTTTGTGCCCCCGCGGGAATGGTGAAAGTAATCCAACCCAGGAAATTGCTGCTGCGCGAGGAGAAGCTGAAGGCGCCCAGCGCCCAGCCGCAGGCATGGTCCCACACGCTGAAGCTTTGCTGGAGCAAGGGCGCCGGGAGGGTCGGCGCCGGAATAAACGTGGGCGGCCGCGGCAAGGTCGGCGCGCCTCTCAGAGGCGCCACCACCGCGCGAAATTGCAGACCTGAAAGGCTCACGCCATTGGCGAGCTTAACGTAGATCGGCACCTGTATATCGCTGCCGGCAGTAACCTCTCCGACCGACAGGCCGCCCACAACCGCCTGGTGCAACCCGGGCCAGGCGGAAAGAGATTTCTGGGTTCCGGAACCGCTGGGGCCAGAGTCCCCGGGAAGATTCGTGGATTCCGAGTCGAGCACGCCGCCTTCTGACCAGGCGCGCGTCCAGTTCGTCGGATCAAGCCTCAGGGACCGCTGCAAAATCACCTGCCAATCCAGGAACCGGATTTGGCCATCCCCACCGGCCATGCCTGAGCCGTCCGTGGGAAAGGTGTCCATGGCATTGAAGACATCGGAGAACGGATACGGAACGTAGCGGCCCACGGCGGCATAAAAGGCGTTGTTCACGTCGGCGTTATCCAGGTCGCCGTCACCGAATCCGCCGGCGTTGTACCAGCCATGCCCGGCGGCGGTATCGCCGACGAGATAGGAGATGTTGGTGACGGTGATCGTCGCGGGCGGCATTGCAGTGAGCGGGACCGGCGTGGCGAGGCCGTCCGAGGTGGCGCTTGGATAGAGAACCGTCAGGGAGTAGCTATCGCCAGGGACACTGTTTGTGGGAATAGCAATCTCCAGCAACGCCACGACAGCGAAATCTGAAAAGACATAGTTGGTGTTGCCGCTGTTGGCCGTAGAAATGGCCAGCCCGCGGATGCCGCCGATGCTATACGGCTGATCCTGCAGGCTGAGAAGGATAGGACCGTTTGTAACCTCGGAAGTCCTCAAAGGCACGAAGTCGTTTGCGGTCACGGTCAAGGTCCGGAAGGTGCCGGTGATGGGTGGCGAATTGGCGGCGCCGGGCGCGACCTCAACGCGGAACTGGTACGACCTGATCGGAGTATTGGTGCGGAGGTTGACGACTACTGGAACAACGATTGTGGAGCCGACACCGGCAGGAATGGAGCCGTCGAGGGTTGGACCGGGAGCAACGCCAACGGTGTTGGCAGCCACTGGCTGTCCGCTGACGGTCGGGCTGGTGTTGGCGCCGGAGAAGGCCTTGACGCGCAAAGCCGTCAAGTCATTGGTGGAGTTGAACCAGCGGATAACTCCCGCCCCGTTGGTTATCGTGACCATGGCGCTGTTGGTGGTGGGGTCGCTCCCGTCCAGAGTGTAATAGACATCCGGGTTGGGACTGGTGACGCGAACGAGCTGACCCATGGGATAATAGCCGCAGTTCGGCGTAATGACCGGCGCCTCGAGCTGCTGGCCCGAGCCAGACGTGGAACCAGAGCCGGGAGGGGTTAGGCCAGAGCCGGTCGTTGCTCGGATCAGGTCATACTGATTCTCCGATGTATAGACAGTGCCGTCAGCCCCGAGCACCACGCCGATGGGCGAAGACATTGGCACAAATCGAGTGTCACCCGGAGCGATCGGATCGCCGGGCCGGCCAAACCAAACAAGAGAATTGGTTGAAGTCAGAACGTTGGTGATCGCCCCGTCACGGTTGACTATGGCCAGCCGGTTGTTGCCGGAGTCCGCCGCCAGAAGCATGTCTCCTGAGGCGACAGCCAGCCTTTGCGGACGGTCAAGTTTGGCGAAGTTCGCCGCGCCCAGGGTTGCTCCCGGAACGCCTACGGTTCCGGTGAGCAGGCCGACGGATCCGGTCGTTGGATTGATCTGCCAAATCACGTCGTTGCCCGCGTCACTCACGACGATGGTTCCATCGGAGAACTCGGCGATGCCTTGGAGCACGACGCCGGCGTGAGTAATTGTGACGACAAGATCTGAGCTACCGTCCTTCAACTCCCACACGGCCCCTTGTTCTTCGGCAACGAGGATCTTTCCGTTCGAATCGACGTTCATGGCGGTGGGCAGGGACAGCCCGGTGGCGTTCGTCGCCAGCGGATTTCCGAACCGGTCAAATTCGAGGAGCGAGCCATCGGCGCCAGAACCTTGGTTGAGGACATACACGTTGTCCTGTGCGTCCACGCCGACATCCACGGGATGATTCAGGCCATTGGCCGCACTGAGGAAGTTGGTGGTCGAGTCGTCGCCTAAATCCAGAACGTCCACGGAATTGTCCGTCGGGTCGGCGATGTAAAGGCGCGCGCCGGCCACATCCAGCGCGATTCCTGCGGTTCCGGCAAAATAGGGCAGCACGCCAAACCCGCTGGGACCGGGGAGATCGGTGGATGTAACCTGGCGAATGATGTGGTAAAAAGTCTCGGTCGAATAGACATCGCCGCTTGGGCCGACGGCCAGGCCTACCGGCTGGCGGCCTTCAGGGCAGCCCAAGGTATCTACCGGGCAGACGTCGCCATCATACCAGCCGGGATAGATGCCACTGCTGGCGGTGCCGGGAACCCAGAAGCTCGGATTCACGCCGTAGAGCCGGGAGACATCACCGTTAAGCGCATTGACGACTTTTACCTTGCCGTTGCCGTAGTCGGCGACGACGAGTTGGTTGCCACCGGCGTTGGCGATCATCCTCGGATGATTGAACCGGGCGAATAGACCGGGGACAGTCATTCCATTGACCGTCTCATCGTCCCCGGCGCCGTTGAAGCCGCTCAACGGCGTGGTGGCGCCGTCGTTGGGATTCATCAGCCAGATTCCGCTGTTGCCGGCATCGCTGAGGGCCAACTGACCATGCTCCAGGACGCTGATCCCGCGAAGGGCGACGCCGTCCGCGGGGACGACGCCGATCGTGCTCATCGCACCTGCCGGCGTGACGCGGATGACAGTGCCGCCGGCCTCGGTGACGTAAACATTAGTAAGGCCATCCAGGGCCAGCGCGGTGGGGTTGACCAGGCCCGTCGCCAGGCTTGTGCCGTCGTCGTAGGCCGCATAATAGCGCCCGTCAAAGCGAAGGAGACTGCCGTTGCCCTGGTTCAGCACATAGACGTTTGTGGCGGCGTCCACCGCAACGGCGATGGGCAGGTTAACACCGTGGCTGAGGCCGGCGAAGGTGAAGGTCTGGCTGGCGCCATCCTCACCGAGATGGGTGATGACGCGGATGGCATTGTTCTTGAAATCGGCGACGAACAAGACGGTGCCGGAGGGGTCCAGGGCAATGCCGGAAGGGACGTTGAACTTTGCTTCACTGAACGTGTCGCCATTCACATAGCCGTTAGCGGTGTAGGGATAGAATTGCGACGGACCGCCGGTCAGGGTGCGAACAGCCGGCGCGGCAAACAGATTGGCGGCGGCAAGGAACAGCGCCGCCACGCCCACCGTGCCCGGGCATCGTCGCGCCCAAGCCGGTTGACCGCGGCGAGGCCGTGACGAATTGGAATCCGAGTTTCTCATAGGGCGAATGGCCATGGTTTCCAGCGTCAAGAGCCAATTTACGGGTGAGGGGCCGAGTTGGTCATGGAGGCGCCAAGATGGTCATCAAACGTAGGCCGTTGAGCAAGCTGGGAAGGCGCCGGAGGCTGCGGTGGTTGGGGAGGCTGGGCGTTGCGCTTGCCCCAGCCGTAGGGTTTGGTGGTGTCCCAGGCGGACCAGTCAGGATACGATTCGGGTCCCAGGGGAGAGTGCAGGAAAGCTGTCTTGGCCGGGCGGAAATCGGTGTCCTGGAGGATGGTGGGGGTGATGAAGATGATCAGATTGGATTTGGTGCGCGATTTTGAATCGCTGCGGAAGAACCAGCCCAGGAGAGGGATGTCACCCAGCAGAGGGACTTTGGTGCCGCTGCTTTGCAACTCATCCTGCATCAGGCCACCCAAAACCAGGGTCTTGCCGCTGGGAATGAGGACGCGGGTCTCGATGGAGCGTTTGTCGAAAGAAGCGACCGTGTTGGGGGAGCCGTTGACCGTGCTGGTGACTTCTGGGCCGAGGCGCACCACGCTCGGCTCGAGGGCAAGATTGATGTAATCGTTGGCGGAGATGCGGGGGGTAAAGTCCAGTCGTACCACGAGGTTCGAGTAGGTGATCTGGGAGCCGCCGGTGGTATTGGCGGTACCGGCAGTCGTATTGACGATGGGGTACAACTGGCCGATTTCAATCGAGGCCTTTTCGTTGTCCAGCGTCACCAACCGCGGTTCAGAGATGATCTTGGTGTCGGCGCTGGAGTTGAGGAAGGAGAGCACCGCATGGACACCATCGGCGCTCAGGAACCCGATATTCGGAGTCAGGCCGCTCAGAGTGTTCAAGGAAAAGCCGCCGTTTCCGGTCTCCGTCTTTATGGTCCCGTTCTGGCTGTAACTTGGCCCGGAGCTGGTGATTTGGCGTCCCCCGGGCAGAGTCGTGCTGAAGGGGCTGCCGGGAATGGCGGTGTTAAAGGTGCCGGAGGAGATGCCATTGCCGAACGCGACGTTTTGGGCCGCCAATGTCCCCGTCCAGTCGATCCCCTTCACGCTTTTCGGGCTGAAGGAAGTTTCCAATAGGCGCGCCTCGATAAGCACCTGCTTGGTGGGCGTGTCCAGATTGGTGATCAAATCAGAGACGGCGTTCATCTCCCCTTCGGTTGCCACGACGACCAGTTTGCTGGTGCGCACGTCGGCAATGGCGCGGCTGGTGGAGTTGGTGAGCACGCTCATAACCGTCCTGAGCACGTTGGTCGGGCTGGCGTACTGCAACTGGAAGACCTGCGTCATGAGCGGGGGCGGAGCGGCTGGATTGCGGATGGTGACGCGCGCGATGTTGCTTCTGCGATCGGTGACCAGTTGCAGGCCATAGTTGTCGAGCAGCGCCTCCAGCGCCTGTTCGGCGCTCACGTTCTCCCAGCGCAAAGAAACCAGCCGTCCAGGTTCCGGTTTGCCATTGGGCCCAACCTGTCCGTCCGTGATTCTCGGATCCAGCATGATATTCAACTCCGCTTCCCGCGCCAGCATGTGGATGGCGTCGGTGAGGCGGACATCGTCCATTTGGATAAGGGGCACAATCTGCAATGCGGCCTCGCTGGCACTCTCCTGGGCCTCGGATGCCGAGGGCGTTCGGGCCTGCTTGCTGGTTGGGGGGGCGGTCTGGACCAGAGCCACCGCCGTCGCCGCGTTATTTGTTTGGAGGGGAGACACGCGCGCGCGCGCCGTCTGAATACCAACTCCGATGCCTTCTGTCCTCTGACCTCCGACTTCTGACATCTGACTTCCGGCCTCCGGCCTCCGACCTCCGCCTTCTGCCTTCTGTGCAGGGGCGCTGTTCGTCTGGGGGCTGCTCCCGACGCCTTCTGCCTGCTGACCTCCAACCTCTGACCTCTGACCTCCGACCTCTGCCTTCTGTACAGGGGCGCTGTTAGTCTGGGGCCTGCTTCCGACGCCTTCTGCCTGCTGATCTCTGACCTCCGATCTCTGACCTCTGGCCTCTGCCTTCTGTACAGGGGCACTGTTCGTCTGGGGGCTGTTTCCGACGCCTTCTGACATCTGACCTCCGGCGTCCGACTTCTGACCTCCGACCTCAGCCAGTGCGATGCCGGCGACAACCAGGAGGCCTGCGAGAACTAGAGGGCTTCTTCGATTCTTCATTGCGCTGATTCGGTTAACCTGACTGGCTTGCATCCAGGGCGTCATTGCACCAGCTTGCCTTAGCAGACTCAGTGCCAACCCGAATTGTCCGTAATTCAGCCCTCCTCTTCGCCAAGATTGGCTACTCTTGACAGCGCATTGTCCATCAACAAGACAGCCAGGTGCCTGGCTATTACGGCGCAAACTCGGGTCTTAGCTTCACAAACAGGCGTTGCCAGGAGCGGTAGATCGATTGGCCTATGGTGAGCTTGCCATTATGGTCGAGCACGCGGAAATCGTGCAGGTCCTGACCATCGTAGTGGCCAATCCAGCCGCAGGCGACTGCCTTGGATTTCCGCAGGAATGCCTCTTCCTGGCTGGCGGAGCAACTAAGAGGGAATGTCTCCTCGATGACGACCGGTTTGCCGACGGCGCATTTGCGCAATGCCTCCATAGCCTCGCCTGGTTTCTTGGAATCGGGATAGATGTGGACGCTGATGAAATCCAGTTCCGGGGCGATTTTGGCCGGCACGAAGCCGGAGAGCCAGCCCCATTGCCGGCCCCACGGCAACAGCCCGACGCTGATGAGCGCGTTGGTGTCGCGCGAGCGGATGGCCGCTCGCATGACGCGTATCCAGGCAACTGGGATGTCCTCGCGCTTGCGCTTGCCGGGGTCCAGGGCGATGAATTGCAGGAAATCGTAGCCTCCCAATGAACTGCCCGAACGCCACTGTCCCGGCTTGCGCTCGCCGCCCGGCGAAATCGGTTCGTTAATCAGGTCGTAACAGAAGATAGCCGGGCTGCGGGCGCAGGTCGCGGCGACCGCGCTCCAGAAATTCGACTGCGCCGCCCAGCGCTGCCTCTCGTCCATTTGGTTGTACCATGCGGGCGTGTCGCCCGGACGGTAACAAGCCAGCCCCGTCACATCCAGGTATAGCCCCATCCTCTCGGCCAACCGCAGCATTCGCGAAAGAAGTTGGAACGAGACCCGATTGGCCCGGCTCGGTCCATCCATAAACTTGCCGTATTGGAGATGAACCCGGACAATGTTCGCCCCCAGGGCCTTCATTTTGCGGAAATCATCGGCAAAAGTCTTCCAATCCGCGGCCCAGAAGTCCTCCATCAGCCGCCCGCCGTTGCCATAGTTGAATCCCCACGGATGAAAGGGCCGTCTCGACACCGCCGTCACGAACCCGTGCGAATCCGGCCCAACGATGATTCGCTCCATCGCGCGCCCCACGGGAGTAGAGGCTCTGAGCATCTGGAAACCAGCCAGGAGCAGGGTTAACGCAACCGCCAATTGCTTGTTCATGGCCTCAGCCTAGCAGATTGGACGGCCGGATCAAATGGCCGGTGCGGCGTCGTTCAAACGCGCCACGAATGTGAAGGGCAGTCGAAGGACTTGACCCTTGCGCTTTGGGTCGGTCAGTGGCAGGATGGCCTTGTGCCAGTGGTTCCCTGTCGTCCTCCGAGGCTCTCGGACGGACGTGGAGTTTTGGTACTATGAAAAGGTCGCTTCTTGCTGTGGCTGTGTCGTGCGGATGTCTGTTCACCACGGGGTTGCACGCCACCCCGCTCGACCAGTGGACACTATGCAGTTCGCCAGTGCGCAATCATCTGCTGGGTGTCGGGTTCGGGAGCAACCGCTTTATCGCGGTGGGGGGATACGGAGTCATCCTCGTCTCGTCCGATGGAACCAACTGGAACACGCGCGCTTCCACGACGAGCAACGAACTCAAGTGCATTGCGTACGGCGGCGGCGTATTCGCAGCGGCGGGCGCGGGGGTGGTGGTGATTTCGACCAACACCGTTGCCTGGAGAGCCTTGTACCGCCGCGCGAGTGCCAGTCTCAGCCCCAATCCTCCCTACTTTTACGGCATCAGCTATGGCGTCAACTTTGGGGTGGACCGCTTCGTCGCCGTCGGCGACAACGGAGAGGTTCAGTGGACGGATCCTTTCCCGATCTTCATGGGCTGGTCAACTCGTCTCTCCCTCTCCGGCATCACTTATGGGAACGGACAGTTCATGGCGGTTGGGGAGGTGCCGGGGGCGCAGGCGGTAATAGCGAAGATTGTGGTTCCGCCCGGATGGGCGCCCTTTACCTATGGCCATAGCCTCGCCGGTAAGTCTCTTCGCGGCATTGCCTACGGGACGAACGAGTTCGTGGCGGTGGGCTTGGACGGCAGAACTCTCACCTCTCCGGATGGTATCGCCATCACCAACCAGAACTCTGGGGTCAGCGAGGATCTCAGCGCCATCACTTACGGCGGTAACCTGTTCGTCGCCGTGGGAGGCGCGGGCACGGTGGTGAGTTCGCCGGATGGCGTCGTTTGGACGAGCCACAACTCGGGGGCGACCAATAATCTGAACGGCGTCGCTTACGGGAACGGGTACTTTGTGGCGGTGGGTGATGACGGGACGATTCTGCGGTCGGGCTTTACGCCGCCTACTTCGCCACCGGACAAGATCAAGATCAGCGGCTTGTCTGTGGCTACTGGCGCTCTCTTTTTACGGTTCACGAGTTCGAGAGACGATTCGGCCTCGGACTTCAAGGTGCTAACCGCCACCCAGCCGACGGGACCATACTTGGACACAGGAGCGAGGGTCACTGGCAACAGCGGAGTCTTTCAGGCCGGTGTCCCGGCAGGCGGAGTCTCACGGTTTTATCGGGTTCAGAAGTAGCCACCAGCCACTTCGAGCGTGCGGCTTGCACTCCCCTGCCCGGCGTCGCGATTACGGTTCCTCGCCGGCCAGATCATCGCGCTGTTCGGAGTGCCAACCGGGCTCAGCCTAGCCTTTGGCCGACACCAAGCACATGGCCGGCGAGGAATTCCTGGGCGGTTAGCCGCTTTCCGCCTTCGCGCTGGAGTTGGGTGATGCATAGAGATCCCTGGCCGCAACCGACCAGGATACCCGCTTTGTCCCCGCGCAAAATCTCGCCCGGCGCTCCCGCCTCCTCTCTCTCGTCTGCATGCCAGATTTTGAGGAGATGGGATTGGCCTCGCTCGGTGAAATGAGTAAAGGCACCGGGCCAAGGGACGAGCGCGCGCACCCGGTTCCGAAGCCTCCAGGCCGGTTGCGTCCAGTCGATAGCCCCATCCTGCTTTCCGATTTTGGGTGCGTAGGTGGCGCCTTCGGCCGGTTGGGGGCGAGGAGAAATCTTTCCCTCCACGTAATCTGGAATGGTCTGAAGGAGTAATTCGGCGCCCATACGGGCAAGGCGGTCGTGCAAGGTCCCTGAGGTCTCTTCCGGTCCGATAGGGGTTGTGGCCTGCGCGAGCACATCGCCGGTGTCCAGGCCGGCATCCATTTTCATAATGGTCACGCCGGTTTCGTCTTCTCCATTGAGAATGGCCCATTGGATAGGGGCCGCGCCTCGATACTTAGGGAGAAGAGAGGTGTGGAGGTTGATGCATCCAAAGCGGGGCAGGGCTAGGACGCGTTCCGGCAGGATTTGGCCGAACGCCGCAACGACGACTAGGTCCGGACTAAGCTGGCCGAGGGTGTCGGCGAAGCCTGGCTCCCGCGCCCGTTGAGGCTGAAGGACCGGCAGACCGGCGCGCACGGCCAACTCCTTCACCGGTGAGGGCTGGGGCTTTAGATGCCGTCCCTTGGGCCGGTCCGGCTGAGTCACGACTCCCACAGTTTGGATGATGGGAGAATCGAGCAAGGCCCGCAGGCTGGCGCAGGAAAGCCCGGCTGAACCCATGAAGACGATTCGTAGCGTGTTCATGGGCATCGTGGGTAAGTGCTAATGCTAGCGAGGCTTCGCCTCAGACCATCTTGGTCTTTGCATAAACTCACGTGAATTTGACTTGTTTACAACGTATTGTGAAGTTCAAGGACTCTAACGTGCAAGGCGCCGCCTCTGGGCTGAGGGCCGCCGGGCTCGTGGCGGCGGAGGCGAAGAGGGAGCGGCCAGGGCCGGGCCTGAAACAGTGCGCTTGCCGAGGGAGGTGGCGCATTCCGAACAAAGGAATTCATAGAGTTCGCCAGAAGGCAACACCAGCAACAGACGCTCGCGCACGGGTTGCGCCCTCTTGCACTTGGGACAGTAGAGTTCGCTGGCGGTGAATGAGCCAAATTGCTGAGGCATGCGGCAGAATCTGAGTCGGACGCTAGTTGGCGTCCTTGTGTTTCAACTGGATTTCCCTGATCTCCTGGAAGGGAATCATGACCTCTTCGGTCGCGGCGCCACGCTGGATTTGCACATGGAGATCGTTTGCCGCAATCCGCGTTATGCGCTGACCGGGGTATTCGCCCCTGGCCGACTTAATGACCAGGAGCATATCCTTGTCGGCATCGCGGCGGACGACGCCGAAGAAGCCGGCGAACTTCGTTTCAAAGAAGCGGCGGTTGAAAGTGAATTGGCCGCGCTGGAAGGTCTGGGTGGGCGGGGGTGCCGTGGATGTCTCCGCCGAGGTCGAATGCGCCAGTCGCAGGCCGGTCGGACGCTGCGCGCCAGCGGCGTGCATCGGATTGCCGTCATCGGACGCGGGAACCGCAGCATCATCGGCAACTTCGGTCGCGGGCATCGGGATTTCTTCAATCGGCGCCTCGGCGGGTTTGGTCCGGGTAGGCAGCGACAAAAACACGATGGGCGCCAGCACACCCAGGAATGGAATGGCCGAAAGGCCCGCTACCAACAACGGGGGCTGGGCCCGGAAAATGGCCACTTCGAATCCGGCATAGATGGTGGCCACATAGAGGACAAAGAGAACGAAGAGACCAATCCCGGACGAGAAAAGTGCGCCCAGCAGGGATTGGGCCGCGGGCCGTTCCAGCCGGGGTGGCGGTTTGATGTGGACTTCGGTCCTCTTGATTCTTTCCGCCTGGGTAACCTCGATAAATGGAGCGACAAACTGGTCGAGCTTCTTGTTCCTGGCCAGTTCCTTCAGTGCCGCCTGGGAGAAGCTTGCCCAGGATACCTGTTGATACTGCTGGTCGCCGGTCTTGATGGTGATTCCCAGGTCATTCGCCGAACTGGGAAGCACCTCTCCGCTAATCTCCTGGCCCGAGGTGAGCTTATAAGTGCCGGCCAGCGCCAGACCGGGGGCCAGTCCGGCCACCACCAATACAGAAATCAAGAAAATCCTATACACAACGGCGGTACTAGTACCCGATCTCCGGCCCGAAAGAAAGAGAATTTGGTGGGCCTCGCCGGGCTGGGACGGTGCCCCTGGGGCACTGCCGAATCCGAAACCCGAAATTCAAGCCAACAAACGGCAATGACCAAAACCGAGTCAGAGACCACGAAATACGCCAAATACGCCAAGAAGGAGGGTAAAACAAGGCTGATGTAACCTTTGGGGTCATGACGGCTCTATAGTTCGAGAGAGCCGATTTCATGAAGTGCGAAGAATTATTGGCGATGCTCAACGAATACGTCGATGGCGAGGTCGACCCGGCCATCTGCGAGGAGTTCGAGAAACATTTAGCCGGCTGCAATCCGTGTCAAATTGTCGTGGACAACATCCGCAGGACAATCCGCCTTTACAAAGAGGGCCAGCCTTACGACTTGCCTGTTGAGTTCAAGGAGCGCCTTCACCAAGCGTTGCGACATCGCTGGAAAGACGTTCCCGACAGGGGCGGACCACATCCTATGGCCTGACACGGTACGTGAAACCCAAGCGCAAAAATCAACAAAACCAGGGTCGGCGCTTGTTCCGGCCACGAGAGAATAGGACAGTGCGACGCCGGTCGTAGCGTTCACAAGCCGGCCACGAACTCCTGCAAGCTCGCGACGGTGATGGCCAAGCGCAACGCCCGGCTCAGGCGAGCCTCGTCAGCCAGGTCTCGGACCCGCTGACGTGCGCGCTCTCCCACCTCGCCAAAGCGCGTCTCCAGCGCCTCCAGCACTGCCTGCCGTCGCGCCTCCAGCACGCCCTTGGCCTGCCCTTCCTTCAGGCCCTTGGTGCGGCCTTCCGCCAGGCCTTCCTTGCGGCCTCTTTCCATCATCACGGCCTCCCGCCAGGCCTTCCTTGCGGCCTCTTTCCATCATCACGGCCTCCCACGGCCATGGCAGTTCGTCAATCGTCATAACTCTCTCTTCGCCTTGCAGTTTATCCCACTCCTCCACAAACCGCAATTCCAGTTCCTCCGGCAACACGGTCATCCAACTCATCACCTTCGCCAAATCCCGGACCTTTTGTTTGTCCAACCCGCCCCGCCGCAATTGGCGCGCCAGCCGGAACCGCTCCTCGTAGCGAAGCTCCGGCTTGCCCCGCGTCTTCAGCGCCACCTGATGCGCCGCAATCACCAGCGCAAAGGGATTGCCCGTCCGCTCAAACACCCCGATGGGGTCCGCAAAGTCCAGCGCGGAATTGGGGCGCGCGGCTCCAGTCGATTAAGGCATGGACGGCGGGAAAGCACAACAAAAGGAAGGGTTCCAGAAACAGTTCAATGGCGATCTTCCAGGCGGGGTCGGTTTGATTTCCAGGGTTTCGGGAGCGGCTCATGCGATGCAATCCTGCCCGAAGAACCGGCGCTTGACCAGCTTTTTCGGCCGAGAGGCGCATTCGATCCAGCGAGAAGAAGAGACATCGGCACCTTGCGACTGGCGGAATTAGCCGAGACCGGCAGAGGTGGCCGCCCGTGCGGAATCCGAACTCCTTCTTACTCAGTCGGAGCGAGGGCGTGGAGGCCCAGTGTGAGCAGGAACAGGGCGATAAAGATGAAGCTCAAGAGGCGCGGGCCGCCGGCTGTCGCCAGCCAATCCACGAACACAATGCCCGCTACCAGCCCGGCCCGCATACCGGTGAGGTCGCGCTCGGCTCGGCTGATAAGGCGCCACAAACAACGGACCAGCCAGAGTGCCAGGATCAGAGACAGCAAAAGACCAGCCGTCCTGTACACGCCCGCATCCATGAGCAACCCCAGCAGGATGGGAATGGCGAGCAAGACCACCGGCCAGTACGGAAAACGGGCGGGTGGGCCGCGCAGCCGGGCCAGCCATCCCATCCCGGCCACGTAGGCGGCCACCGCCAGGCCGCACCAGATGGCCCAGCCCGAAACGCCAAAAAAGGCGGTGGAGGCGCCGATGATATAGACGAAAAAGCGGCACAGACCAAGAATAACCGGCGAAAACGTGATGACCCGGTGCAACCGGTTATGGGCCAGAATGCCGCACGCCAGCACCACGCCCAGGATGCCGCTGCCGCTGTCCATGAAGAAGAGGCTCGCCAACCCCAGCGCCATCCATGCCCAGCCCCAGACCAGTGCCGCCCTGCGGGTTACAGCGCCGGAAGGTATGGGCCGCGCTCGCTGATGTTCCAGGTCGTAGCTTGCGTCGAGCGCATCGTTGAGGAAGCCCCCGCCGATAAAAATGAAGCTGACACCCGCAAACAGGCCCGGGAGCAACCTGACGTTCCCCCCCCCGCCCAGCCACCACCCGGCCAGACAGTTGGACCAGACCGTCGGCAGTCTGGCCACGCGGCCCAGGACCAGATAGGGCTGCAGCGAGAACATTCTCTTCGCCGCGGTTGCCCAAGCGCGGCGCGCGCTCTTAAGCCCTAAGCCGAATCTCTGCCGAACGTCCATGTGCGCTCAGACCTTCTACCCCGGAAAACTGCCGAACCGCCGGCAGGGCCTTCCTCAATGCCGTCCGGCTGTATTCGACCACACTGGTGCGGCGCTGGAACTGATCGACCGTCAGGCCCGCAAACGAAGCGCCCGCCCCGCCGGTTGGCAGCGTATGGCTTGGCCCGGCCACGTAATCCCCAGTCACCGTTGGGGAATACGCCCCCAGGAAAATCGCTCCCGCCGTCAGAATGCGTTTGGCAACCGTTCGCGCCCTTCGCAGCATCACCTCACAGTGTTCGGGGGCCAATTGGTTGGCCAGTTCCAGGGCACTATCCAGCGTCTTGACCTGGATGAGCCAGCCGTTTCTTTCGAGCGCCGCTTCGATGAACTCACGCCTGCGCAGGTCCTTCACCTGGCGGTTTATTTCCTTCTCCACCGCCTTGAGCAGTCTTCTGGAGGTGGTCACCAGCCAGACCCGTTCATACCCCGAACCGTGCTCCGCCTGGGCCAGCAAATCCGCCGCGGCGAACCTGGCGTTGGCCGAGTCATCCGCCAGCACCAGCAACTCGCTCGGCCCCGGCAGCAGGTCGATGGCGACATGCCCTACCACCAGCCTCTTGGCCGCCACTACATACGCGTTGCCGGGCCCGAAGATCTTCTGCACACGCCGCACCGATTCCGTCCCGTAGGCCATGGCCGCGATGGCCTGCGCTCCTCCAACCCGGTAAATCTCGGTCGCTCCCGCCACGCGCGCCGCGAACAACAAGGCTGAATTGATGCTCCCGTCTTTCCCGCAGGGCGTGCATACCACAATCTCCGGGCATCCCGCCACCCTGGCCAGCACCACGGTCATCAAGGCCGTCGAAACCAGGGGCGCCGTTCCGCCGGGAATGTAGATGCCCACCCGTTGAAACGGATCAAATCTCTCGCCCACGACCGCGCCATGCGAGTTCCGCGACGACCAGTCCCGCCGCCGCGATTTTCTGGCGAACGCCGCCACGTTGCGGTCCGCCTCCGCCACTGCCTTTCGCAACGCCTGCTCGGCAGTCAGCGAGGCGGCCATCAACTCGGCTTGGGTAACGGCGATTTGCAAAGGGGTGAGCTTTGCCCCGTCGAATCGCTCCGTCAGTTCCAGCAAGGCCGCGTCGCCTCGAGTCTTTACATTCTCGAGGATCGTCCGTGTCCGTTCCTCGATGGCGGAGTCGAACAAGCTCGAGGAGACAGCCAACTCGCTGAGCCGGCGCGCAAAGTCGGCATCGGTGTGGCGAATCATTCTCATGGGCGCTGAGGCTAAAGGATGGGTCCAGGAAAGTCAAAGCGCGTGGCAGGATGGGGTGCGATTAAAGAGGCTCCGGGGTCAATCCTCACTTTTTCCGCGGTGAAGGATGGGAAGTGGCGGAAAAGGTGCAGGACAGACCCCGGCGACTTCCGTGCCGACACATCTAAACGCGCGAATAATTTTTTGCTTGTAAATTGTTGCACAGTGTGGCAAAGTCACGGAAATCTCATGGCGAAACGAGGGAAAAAGCCCAAGGTGTTTTTTGCGTGGCCGGCGGTTTGAAACGGTTACGCGCGGTTCCGGTGTGGGATAATGGATTTCATGATTTCAGTTGATAGGAGCGTTGGTCCTCCAAAGAGAGAGCGAGGCTGATGGCTGAAGTGTTCTGGCTGAGGCTGGAAGCTGTGAATGTGGCTGCGTTGCGGGAGGGAATTGCAGTTTGGCGGCGGGGGCGGAGCTTTGTCGGGCATTTTCGCGATGGCGCTCCGTAATCTTTGGCTCTTGCGAGTCGAGGGGCCTTGGCGGAAGGTTCAACATCCACCAACGTGATGATGGCCTGCCGAGCAGAGAGCCGTCGCGAAGGCAGGAGGGGGCTGGCTATCAGCAGGATGGATTTGAGCCGGGGGAGAAAAAGGGACGGGAGGCGAAACTATGCATGTGCGGAGCTCTGTACTCAAGCGGCCCGCCTCACTTCGGCTCCGCATCTACTCTATTACTGGCCGCCTGAGGGTTCTGCTGGCCATATTTTGAGTGGCGCCAGGAGACGCGTCTCTCATGCCCTGCTTTAGACATGTATGCCATCCACATCAAGACAAACAAACCAGGTCCCCCGCACTAGGTGCGCCAGGCAAAACGGCACACCGCGTCCAGGACCGCTTTCACCCCAGCCCTTTAGCCTTTAGTGCTTAGCCTTCGTATGCTCCCTTCGTCTGCCTCCAATGCTCCCGCGCCTTCAGGCCTGCGCCTGGGCGACCTCCTTTATGTTATCTTCCGACACAAATGGAAGATCTCGCTCATCTCCCTCGCGGCCATCGCCGGCGCCGCCGGCCTGTTTTTCTTCGGGCCGGTACCCTACTACTCCGACGCTCGGCTGCTCGTGAAGTACATTGTGGAGAACAAAGCGCTGGCGACCGGCACCGGCGATGACACGAAGGTGAAGGTGCCGGATGACCGCAGCGGGCAGGCCGTCATCAATAACGAGATTGAAATCCTCACCAGCCTGGATTTGGCCCGGCAGGTCGCCACCAACCTGCCGCCCGATACCCTGGATCGGCTTGGTGGCAGGACCAATGCCCTGCTTGCCGCCTTCGCCATTCAGAAGGGTCTCGCCGCGCAGGTTGTTCAGAAAAGCGACGTTATCGACGTCCGATTCAGCTACCGGGACCCCTTGGTAGTCCAGCCGGTCCTCCAGCAACTCGTCACGACTTACCTTACACGGCAGGCGCAGATCCATAGCGCCGCCAGCGCCTACACCGATTACCTCTCACGGCAGCGTGACGCTCTGCGCCTCCGCCTTTCCGACACCGAAGATCAACTGCGCAGGGCCAAAGAAAGAGCCGGCACCATCTTCTCCCTGGACGACACCCGAAAGACCTACTCGGACCAGATGGCCAAGATCCAGCAAGCCCTGCTGGATACCGAAGCCCAGTACGCCGAGCAAAAAGCCGATGTCGGCGCCATGCGCGCCCTGCTGCCCACAAACTCCCAACCCGGCGCCGCCTTGGCCACGCTTTCCGCCCTTGGCGCCGGCGCCAGCGACCCGTCCGGCACGAACAGCCTGATGGCCGTGCCCTCGGAGACGCGGGATGAATACCGCCGCCTCCTGAGTCGGCTCCAAGCCCTCGGCAAGCAAGACCAGGACCTCCTGCTCCAGTTCACCCCCCAAAGCCGCGCGGTCAAGCCCATCGAGGATGAAATCGCCGCCGCCGAAAAGCGCAAAGAACAACTCGAAGCCCAGTACCCCGCTCTGCTCGCCACCGCCTCCGCCGCACCCTCCCAACTGCAAACTGCCCAATCGGGCGTCCTGGGCACAGAACTAAACCTCATTGCCCAGGCCGCCCAGATCCCGGGCCTCGAGAGTAAGATCCGTGTGCTGACCAATCAACTCCAGAAGGTCACGGACGCCTCGGCGGCGCTCTCAACCAACGAAAGCACCATTGTGGGGCTTGAACTCACTCGCAAGATGCTGGACGGGCAGTTGAACTCCTTCGAGAATGCCCTCGACGAATTAGAGGCGGACCAGCAAATGGGCGCGGCCAGGTCCTCGAACATCATCGCCATCCAGAGCCCATCCCCGGCCGCTCGTAGTCCCTCCAAGCTCCTCAAGACCGTGGCCATGGTCCTCTTTGGCGGCATCGGTCTCGCGTTTGGCCTGGCCTTTGCACTGGAATTCTACGTCGATTCCTCCCTTCGACGCCCGGGCGAGGTCGAAACCCGCCTTCACCTGCCTTTCTACCTCTCCATCCCGCGCCTCGCACTCAAACACCGCGCCAACGGCAAGGTCCGCCTCCTTCCCTGGGCCGAGAACAGACTGCCCGACAACCGACAACCGACAACGGGCCGCGGACAACGGACCGCCCTCTCTTCCGTCCACCCCTACTGCGAGGCCCTGCGCGACCGCCTCATCACCTATTTCGAACTCCACAACCTCACCCACAAACCAAAGCTGGTGGCCCTCACCAGTTGCTCCGAAGGGGCTGGTGTCAGTACTTTGGCCGCGGGTCTGGCCGCCTCGCTGTCCGAGACGGGCGACGGCAACGTGCTTCTGGTGAGCATAGACCACGACGGGGCCGCTCAGGAATTTCAGCGGGGAGACCTCACGTGCGGCATCGACGCCGCCCTCGAGGCCGGCTCACGCGACCAGGCCCTCGTCCAGGACAACCTGTATGTCGTCGCCGAAGGCCACGATGCCAACCGTCTTCCCCAGGCGCTGCCCAGGCGCTTTAAGCACCTCGTCCCCCGCCTCAAGACCAGCGACTACGACTACATCGTCTTCGACATGCCGCCCCTTAGCCAGATCAGCGTCACCACCCGCTTGGCCCGCTTCATGGATATGGTCCTCATTGTCGCCGAGTCTGAGAAGACCGACCGCGACGTCCTCAAGAGCGCCGGCGCCCTGCTCGCTGAATCCAAGACCAACTTCGGCATCCTCCTGAACAAGACCCGCTCCTATGTCCCCCGGAAACTGCTACAGGAATTCTAAAGCTAAGGGCTAAAAACAGAAAGCGGAAGAAAACAGGAGGAGGAAATGAATCGAGGCCGACTATCGGTTGAATTTCGAAAACGGACAAAGAGATTTGCCTCGTCCAGCGTGCGCAGACGTTAGAAACCACTTCAGTTTCCTGCTTTCTGTTTTCTGCTTTCCGTATGCTGTTGCCCCACCTCTATTACCGCATCAAGCCACTGGTGCCCTGGTCCGCCCGCATGGCCGTCCGCCGGTTCTTCGCCGTGCGCAAGCGCAAGCGCGTAAGGGATGTGTGGCCCATCATGCCGGGGTCCGAGCGCCCGCCCGAAGACTGGCCGGGCTGGCCCGAGGGCAAGCAATTCGCTTTGGTCCTCACCCACGACGTGGAAGGCCAGGCCGGGCTTGACAACTGCCGCCAACTGATGGAACTGGAAATGAAGCTCGGCTTCCGGTCCTCGTTCAATTTCATACCCGAGGGTGAGTACATGCCCCCGCGCCAGTTGATGCAGGAGTTGACGGCCAACGGCTTCGAGGTCGGCGTCCACGACCTCTACCACGACGGCAAGCTCTTCCTGTCGCGCTCCGAGTTCACGCGCAACGCCCCGAAGATTAACCAGTACCTCAAGGATTGGGGCTCAGTGGGCTTCCGCGCCGGGTTCATGCTCCATAACCTGGACTGGCTGCACGAACTCAACATCCAGTACGACTGCTCGACGTTCGACGTGGACCCGTTCGAGCCGAAGCCGCGCGGGCAGCATACCATTTTCCCATTCTGGGTCGGCAGGCATGGGGAAAGCAGAAAGCAGAAAGCGGGTGAGCAAAGCAGAAAACAGAAAGCAGAAAGCAGAAACGGGGACGAGCAAAGCGAAAAGGAGAAAGCAACAACCGGAAATGGCATGGCCTCCGGCCTTCGGCCTCCGACCTCCGGCCTCCGGCCTCTGACCTCTGAACCGCCAGCATCCGTCATCCACCATCCATCATCCGCCGCTTCAGATTTCAGATTTCAGATTTCAGAATCTCAGCTTTTGCATCAAAACGGCTACGTTGAATTGCCCTATACCCTCCCCCAGGACTCGACCCTCTTTCTACTCCACCGGGAGCGCCACCCTGATTTGTGGTTCCAAAAGCTCGATTGGATAGCCAAGCACGGCGGCATGGCGCTGGTGGACGTGCATCCAGACTACGTCGATTTCAAGCGGAACGTAGCAACGGCCAAAGGGTATCCGTCGGGGCTTTACGAAGATTTTCTCCGGTATGCAGCCGAAAAGTACAGAAACCTTTACTGGCGCGCCCTGCCGTGTAAAACCGCCGCCTTCTGGGTCAACACCGTGCTTCACCGCTCAGTCTCATCAGCATCGCGAAATCTCGTCCTGACTGGCTGCTAGGAAAAAGGACCAAATGAAAGTAACCATTTTCGGAATGGGGTATGTAGGCTCGGTAACCGCTGCGTGTCTGGCAGACCGGGGGCACGAAGTTACGGGCATTGACTCGGATAGCGGCAAGGTGCTCCTCGTTAACTCGGGTCAAAGCCCCATCATGGAACCTGGGCTGGAGGAGATTCTGCAAAGCGCGGTCGCTGCCGGGCGCCTTCGGGCCGAGACTAAGGCCAAGACCTTGGGCGATATTTCGCTCGTATGTGTCGGAACACCCAGCAACGATAACGGGAGCCTGGACTTGGGGCAGGTGTTGCGGGTCTGCGAGGACCTCGGCAATATGTTGAAGACAACGGATTCTTATCACGTCGCCAACATCCGTAGCACTGTCACTCCGGGGACGGTCGAGGGACAGATTATTCCGCTGCTGGAAAGGGTCTCAGGCAAGCAAGCGGGAAAGGATTTCGGCGTTTGCATGAACCCCGAGTTTCTGCGCGAATCGACGGCGGTAAGGGACTTCTACAAACCGCCCTTCACCGTGGTCGGGGCCCTCGACACCCAGAGTGCCAACGTCGTCGCAGGGCTTTACGATGGCGTTGACGCCCCGTTGGAACGGGTGCCGTTGCGTGTGGCGGAAATGATCAAGTACGCCTGCAATTCCTTTCATGCGTTGAAGGTGGTGTTTGCCAACGAAATTGGGAACCTCTGTAAAGCGCTTGGCGTGGATAGCTGGCAGGTCATGGAGATCTTTTGCAAGGACAACAAACTGAATCTCTCGCCGTATTATATGAAGCCGGGATTTGCCTTTGGTGGCTCGTGCCTTCCCAAGGACGTCCGGGCCATCGTTCATCTTGCCAAGCAACTTGACGTGGAGCTGCCGGTGCTGGGCTCGGTTCTGGCGAGCAACCAACTCCAGATTGAGCGGGCGTATCATCTGATTAGGAGAACCGGCAAAACCAAGGTCGGCGTGCTCGGTTTGAGCTTCAAAGCCGAGAGTGACGACCTGCGTGAAAGCCCCAACGTGGCGTTGATCGAGCGGTTGATCGGGAAGGGCTACCAGGTGTCCGTGTATGACAGCGACGTGACCCTCTCCTCGATTCGTGGCAAGAACAAAGCCTTTATTGAGCGCACTTTGCCACATATTTCTTCCTTGATGAAATCGTCGCTGGCCGAGGTGACGGGGCAGGCGGAAGTTCTGGTGCTCTGCAAGAAGAGCAAGGAATTTGAGGCGGCGGCAAGCGCGGACGGACAACTCCCGGTCGTTGATTTTGTCAGACTTTTCCCCAATGGAGCTACAAGAACAGCCGGCTATGAAGGCATCTGCTGGTAGAGTCCTGATGCTGGTGGAGAACCACTATCCGCAGGACACTCGTGTTCGCAACGAGGCGTCTCTGCTGGCGGCGTCCGGTTACCGGGTGAGCGTGATCTGCCTGCGGAAGCCCAACCAGCGGCCTGTGGAGACGGTCGGCAGCGTTCGCGTGTATCGTCTCCCGCTTCTGGAGTTGTTCAAAAAGACGCCGTCGGCCAATCCTACCCTGGCGCAGGCGCTCTTTCTGAAGGTTAAATCATTTCTCGGCTATTTGATTGAATACATTTATTTTACCTCTGCCTGCCTTTTCTCCAGCGCCTATGTCTTTGTCCGGCACGGGTTCGACGTCATTCATGCACACAACCCTCCCGACACGCTTTTCCTGGTCGCGCTGCCCTTCAAGTTGCTCGGGAAGAAATTCGTGTTCGACCATCACGACTTGTGCCCCGAGCTTTACTTGTCCCGCTACGGCGGCCGAGGCGGCTTGTTCGCCAAACTCTTGCGCATCCCGGAGTGGTGCAGTCTCAAAGTGGCGAATATCACCATTGCGACGAACGAGTCTTATAAGCAGACGCAACTTGCACGCGGCCGAAAGTCACCGGAAACGATTTTTGTCGTCCGCAATGGCCCGGACGGACGGCGCATGACCCCGGCGGCGCCCAGCACGCGGCTGATCGGCAAGGGCAGGCACATTCTGGCCTACATTGGCAGCCTCAATCCCCAGGATGGCGTGGATTACCTGCTCCGTTCGTTGCACTACTTGCTTTATACGCTGAAGCGCGACGACTTTTATTGCGTCATCATGGGCGCGGGAGATTCACTGGCGGACCTCCGCGCCCTCGCCGCCGAATTGCGGCTTGGTCAGCATGTCGAGCTCCCCGGTTTTGTGTCGGAGGAGGACCTGCACGCCAATCTGGCGGCGGCGGAGATTTGCCTGGACCCAGATCCCTCCAGCCCGCTCAATGACGTCTCGACCTGGATAAAAATCATGGAGTATATGGCCTACGCCAAGCCCATCGTCACCTTCGACTTGAAGGAAACGAGGTTTTCGGCGCAATCGGCGGCTGTTTATGTCAAACCCAATGACGAATCCGCCTTCGCCAAAGCCATTGTCACGCTCATGGACGACCCGGCGTTGCGGAAGGAACTGGGTCTATTTGGCCGCCGGCGGGTCGAGAGCCATCTCCAATGGTCGGTCGTAAGCAAGGAGCTTTTGGCCGCCTATCGCTTTCTGCTTCCATCACATCAACCCAGCATCCTTGAACCAGCGCGCGCGTATGGCACCAGCGTCACCGAACCGGCAGAAGAGCGGAATCCAGCAGGCACTCTCCAAGCTTGAAGCCTGGCTGACACGGTGGGACTGGAAGGCCTACGACACCTTCGACGGCCTGTCCTCCCCGCTGGCGCCTCTCCTAACCTTCGGGAACCCTTTTCTCCGGCAGGTCTGGCAGCAGGGCGTGCGGCGGTTCCCGATCAACCTGCGTCCGGCGCTTGGCATAAAGCCGTCTATGAGCACCAAGGGCATGGGTTTTTTTGCCCAAGGCTACCTTCGGCTTTACGAAACCCATCGGCGTGAGGAATTTCTCAACCGCATGCGCTTTTGTCTCGACTGGCTCGTGGACAATCGGAACAAGGAATTTGAAGGGTATTGCTGGGGAAACCATTTCGACTACCAGGCGCGCAGCGGCAGAATTCCAAAGGGCACGCCAACCGTGGTGTGGACGGGGTTGATTGGCCACGCTTTTCTAGACGCCTTCGAGTCATTGGGCGGCGCGTCGGACCTGCAGGTGGCGGAAAGAATCTGCGAGTTTATCATCAAGGAGTTGGGTTGGGCCGAGTTTCCGGAAGGCAACTGCATCCGCTACCATCCCCTCGCCCAAACCACGGACATCCATAACTCCAACGTCATCGGCGCCAGCCTGCTCGCCCGCGCGGGACGCCATCTCCAACGCAAGGACTATGCCGGAATCGCGAAGAAAGCCGTTCAATTCACCGTCCATCATCAGTTGCCGAATGGCGCCTGGTATTATGGCGCCGACGCGAAGCACCACTGGGTGGATCTGTTCCATTCCGGCTACGTGCTCGAATCTATTGCTATTTACAACCGCTGCTCGGGCGACCCGACTTTCGAGGATGCTCTGCTAAAAGGCTACAGGTTCTTCGTGGAAACCTTTTTCGCGCCGGACGGCACCCCGAGGTATTACGACCGAAAGATGCGGCCTCTCGACATAGATC
>JAJYHY010000374.1 GCA_021784555.1 bacterium | reverse complement strand
CTCAACTCTTCGCTGCGCGCGACGCTGTAGTGCGCGGCTTCGCTGAGCTGTACTACGGCCAGAGCCAGGAGTTTCCCGCTGCATGCCGCGAGGGAGAATACGAGCGACGCATGAAAGCAGCTTACCCTATCCATCCAGAACTGTTTGATCGGCTCTATATTGATTGGTCCACCCTGGATAAATTCCAACGGACTCGCGGCGTGCTGCGCTTGATGGCGGCAGTTATTCACACTCTTTGGGAACGACACGATTCAAGCCTTCTGATCCTTCCCGCAACTGTTCCCATTGATGAACGGACGGTCCAGTCCGAACTGACGCGCTACTTGGATGATCCTTGGGTACCCGTTATCGAAAAGGATGTGGACGGCCCGCATTCGCTTCCTCTCCAAATCGACCGGGAAAATCCAAACCTCGGGCGCTACTCTGCCTGTCGTCGTGTCGCCAGAACGCTCTATCTCGGTTCCGCTCCGACACTTCACACCGCGACAAAGGGCCTTGAGGATCGTCACGTTAAACTCGGCTGCGCACAACCCGGCGAGGCTGTCGCCACGTTCGGTGACGCCTTACGGCGGCTTACCGACCAGGCTACCCACCTCTACGTAGATGGCCGGCGCTACTGGTATTCGACGCAGCCCAGTGTTGCGCGCCTTGCGCAAGACCGAGCTATTCAGCAAGATGCGGACAAAGTTCTCGAAGAAATCAAGCGCCGCGTCCGCGAAGAGCAAAACGCCAGAGGAGACTTTGCGCGAGTGCACGCCGCGCCACCTTCCAGCAGCGATGTTCCGGACGAACCCGAGGTTCGGCTAGTGATCCTCGGGCCTGAGTTCCCCCACGTCGCAAAGAATGGCGAATGCGCAGCTCGCAATGAAGCTACCAAAATTCTGGAGCAGCGGGGATCAGGGCCCAGGCATTGCCGCAATATGCTGGTTTTCTTGGCCCCTGACAGAACTCGGCTCGCTGAATTAGAGCAGGCGGTCCGTCAATACCTAGCTTGGAAGTCGATTGACCAGGAAAAAGAGAGTTTGAACCTCGATGCATTTCAATCGAATCAGGCCAAGACCAAGAGAGAGCAAGCCGAAGAGACAGTCGAGCAGCGCATACCGGAAACCTATCAATGGCTGCTTGTCCCAACCCAGCCAGACCCCAAGGCGAATCTCGAGTGGCAAGAAATCCGGCTACAGGGTCAGGACCGCTTGGCAGTCCGTGCCTCAAAGAGACTAAGAAATGAGGAGGTACTGATTACCAAGTGGGCGGGTACGCTTCTGCGGCTGGAACTCGACCGCGTCCCTTTATGGCGGGGCGACCACGTCTCATTGAAGCAGCTCGCCGACGACTTCGCGCAGTATTTGTACCTGCCCCGTCTGAAAGACTCGGACGTATTGCTCAGCGCGATCCGTGAAGGCTTAGCCCTGATGACGTGGCAGCAAGAATCATTTGCCTACGCCGACTCATGGGACGAGGGCAAAAGCCGTTATCGCGGTTTGCGCGCGGGACACATTGGAACTATCTCGCTTGAAGGCGAAAGCGTCTTAGTCAAACCCGACGTTGCTGCGCGACAAATGGATGCTGACCGCGCCATACAGCAACCACAGACGGCGTCCGGTGGCCCTGAGCCTGCGAGAGCTGCCGGGCCTCCGAATGGTGTCGCTTCTCAAACAACCGCCGAAGCGGCCCCCGTCCCGCCAATGGCTGCCCAGCAACCTCGTCGTTTCCACGGATCTGTGAGCCTCGACCCAGACCGTATCGTTCGTGATGCCGGGAAGGTTGCGGAAGAAGTCGTTCAACACATCACTGGACTGGTAGGTGCAACAGTTGAAGTGAATCTGGAAATCCGAGCGGACGTACCCGAAGGGGCTCCGGATAACATTGTTCGTACGGTTACCGAGAACTGCCGCACGCTTCGGTTCAAAAACTACGGGTTCGAGGAAAAATAGTCGAGGCTGAAATGTGCGCGTACTCTCAGACAGCTTGCGAGTGATATTGGCGCCCCCGAGCTCGCCCTTCTATGGGGTCCCGAAGTCGAGATGGCCGGCGTCAAAGTCAAGTTACACACTCGCGATAGTGCCGTCTTTCTACGCTGCAGGCAGGGGCTTCACGCCGGAAGACCCAGAGTGCTGACTTTTGTTCAGCAGATGCTGGACCATTTTCAAGGACGAGCATCCGAGCAATAAAAGAAAGGATAGCCTCGCACGTTGGACCATGCGCAGGACGCAGATCATTGGTAGTCAGTTTGCTCGACACGAAGCCAGCTTTCGGGCGGCGTTAGCCCAGGACTGCGGACTGCAAATTCTTACAGTGTTCCGGCTCGCTGCACGACTGGCAGGAGGTTTCATCGAGGCTATCTCAGGCGACGATTTGCAGGTTCTGGTAAAAGAGGCCCTTGCGGCGGGAGGTTTTCAGGCAATCCAGCCCCTAGCTGACCTGCCAGGCATGATTCGCGCCGTTGCGTCAACATTGACGAAAGCGTGGAATGCCGACCTTGATCTCCAGGCACAAGCTTCGAAGCACCCCCGGGTCGCTGACCTGGCTCTCATCGAAAGCCGCATCATCGCCCGGTTGCCCAAGGCGATGCTTTTGCCACGAGACCTCGCCAGCGCTGCCCTGAGCAACATTAGTTCCGCAAACGTTGTGCTCGGGCCGGTAACAGTTGAAGGGGTGTGTGATCTTGTGTCGTGCTGGCGGCAGCTAATTCGAGAACTGGCCAACGTCGTCCCAGTCAAGTGGCATGCGCTCGATGGTGAAGACCTTCGCTGGCTCGGAGGGTCAACAGTCGAAATCGTTCGCCACGAAGCCCAAGGTGCGACGCCCGAAGCAGTTGTTTGTGCGAACCCGCGCCACGAAGCCATGGAAGCTCTTCGCTGGGCCCGGGAATTGATAGTCTCTGGGAAGGCGAGGCCCGACGAGATCGGCATAACGGCTGCGTCAGTTGAGCCGTGGGATGACCAGATGCGTGTCATCGCCGATGAGGGGGGTCTTCCGGTATGCTTTGCCCATGGTCGCGGCGGGCTTTCTACCTTCCCCGGCCAGCAGGCGGCAGCGATCGCCGACGTATTGTTGCGCGGGTTAAGCCGCTCTCGGGTAGTGCGCGTTATTAGCCTGTGCCGCCAATCAGCGCCGGTTCTTTCGGACCTTCCCGATGATTGGAAGGGGGCAATTCAAACCGAATCGTCCCTGATGGACGTCCAGCAATGGGAGCGAATGTGGCAGGGCGCGGCCGTACGGGGGTGGCCGGAGGGAGTTGACCAGCGGGTCATTCTCAAGCCGGTCCTCGACCTCCTGGCAAGAGGCAAGGATGCCGCCGGGGAAGCAGGAGAGTTTCTTCTCCGCGGGCAAGCGTTGGCTCTATGGCAGCAAGCTCTCCGCGAGGGTCCACCGGCGGCGCTCGAAACAAACCTCTCTGCTTTGCGGGTTGAAGACGAGCAAGAACCTGCAGTCAGCATTTTCTGGGGCCCGGCACATGCTCTTGTAACCGCCCCACGCAAACACGTCCGGCTGCTCGGTCTGAATAGTCGTTACTGGCCCCAACCTGGCGGCGAAGATCCGCTTCTCCCCGATTACATCGTTGCTGCCCGCGAACTTGAGCCTCTCCCGATCCCCTCGCGAGATCGGATGAACTACCTCCGGATATTAGCTACGGCTGCGGAGTCCGTTGTGCTCTCCCGAAGCCGCCGCGACGGAGAAGGGAGACTGCTCGGCAAGAGCCCGCTGTTCCCTCGCGATCTGGAAGGGAAAAGCCTGGCACGCACACGTGTCCCTGAACACGCAGTCAGCGAAGCGGACCGGCTTCTAGCTCGCCGCGAGGAGTTCGGAACCACGACATTATCCCGAAGCGCGATGAAGTGCTGGCAGGATTGGAGAAAACCTGATATTACACCGCACGACGGACAAATCGCCGCGGGCTCGCCATTGGTTGCACGTGCATTCGATCGACCGCACTCTGCGACTTCATTGCAGAAGCTTCTCCGTGATCCCATTGGATTCCTTTGGGCGTATGTATTCCGGTGGGAAGGACCGCTGGTTGAAGAAGACATCCTCTCTCTCGACCATGCCCAGTTCGGAACCCTGGCGCATGAAATCCTGGCGGAGGGGCTCAGAGAGTTGGAGTGTGATAGGGGGTTACGAAACGCTACGAAGGCCAAAATAGAACAAGCGATTGGGGACGCAGCAGACAAGGTCAGGAAACGTTGGGAAGCCGAACAGTCAGTTCCGCCCCTCCTGATCTGGCAAAGCACACTCGAACAAGGGACATGGACGGCAATCCTTGCTCTCACCGCCGGCGAGGAGCGCTTCGCTGGTCAGCAGTCTTGGGCAGAACTGTGGTTCGGACGGCAGAATAGGCAAGGCGACGGCGGGGATCCTTGGGATCCCGGTGTTGCGGTCGAAGTGCCTGGTACCGGAATCCTCATCCAAGGGAAAATTGACCGCCTCGATCTGGACAAGGCAAAAAAGGTTGCCAGGCTCACTGACTACAAGACCGGCCATTTCAATAGCCGCCTTGATAAGGACCCTCTGGACGGAGGCAAGGAAGTCCAGCGCAGTCTCTACTACCTTGCGGCGAGATCACTCTTGCCGCGCACTGAGATCATCCAGAGCCGCCTGCTTTATCCCGGGACTCCCAACAGGGTCTGCGTGCTCGAGAATCCGGAAGAATATGTTCAGCGACTGGCCGGCTACCTTAAGACTGCAAAACAGCTTGTACTTGAGGGGTTGACGATTCCCGGAGCGGGTGCCCAAGACGCATACAACGACCTAGTCTTTGCCTTCCCATCGAACGCATCCGTTCAATACTTCGTTGGGAAATCGACTGCAAGCAGGAGACTGTTGTCAGCGCTCGTGGCCCTATGGGAAAACAGTGAAAGCAAACCCTAGCGACGAGCCAATTCGCGAGCGGGCATTGACTGACCTGGATTCTTCCATCTTGGTTGAGGCGGGAGCAGAGACTGGCAAGACCGCATTGTTGGCGGGGCGTCTCGTCATGCTGCTGGCCAGCGGCAAGGAGCCGAAAAGCATCGCAGCCATCACATTCACAGAGCTAGCCGCCAGCGAGCTTTCTGTGCGCATGAGCGAATATGTAACACAGCTAGTCCGGGGCGAAGTTCCTCCGGACCTCCAGATTGCCTTTCCTGAGGGCGTTGGTCCCGAGCAACAAGCCAATTTGGAGAAGGCACGCGAGAGCCTCGATGAGATCACCTGTACAACCATTCACGGATTCTGCTACCGCTTGATCAATCCCTATCCTGTGGAGTCTGGCCTTGACCCTGGCGCCTCGCCGGTGGACGAATCGGCAGAGCAACTTCTCTATCGGACTGTGCATGACAACTGGCTTCGCGAACGGTTTAGTAAACCGTCGAACGAGGACGACGCCCTGGCAGACTTCATCGTCGCCGATCCCGAGGAGGGGTTGAAGCAGATCGGGAACCTATCAGAATTTCTGCGGCGTCATCGGGATGCTAGACCTCCAGCGTCGGGACTCAAGGATGCCCACTTTGGGGATCTCCTGACTGCCGTGGAGACGTTCAGCCAGTGGTACGCGAAGCAAAGCTTGGAGGAGACTGGCACGGCTGCCATCGTCGAAATGTTGCGAAAGCTCGCTGTCCAGGTGCCATCCGAGCAAAGTAAAGCAACCTTTAAGGCTTTGTGGGAATGGACCCATCTCTCTACAGATCCTATTGTCTTCAGGAGTGGCGGGCGATTCAGAGCATACCAGAGGAAATCCAAATGGCAAGATGCCGCAAAAGCAAAAGGTCGGCCTGGATCGGTTGGCGACGCGCTCTGTGCAGAGGCGGCGAGCCATTACTCACAGATCGCTGAGACCTTTGAAACCCTGAAGGCCCAGATTGCAGGGGATCTCGTTCGTCGCTTCGCCTCCGCGCTCAAGCCGCTGCAAGAGCGTTTCCTCGCAGAGAAACGGGCGGCTGCCTTGCTTGACTTTGATGACCTCCTCTATATGGCGCGCGATCTTCTCCGACGCGACCCCGAAGTCCGACAAGCGCTTGCTCGACGCTATCGCTATGTCCTGGTCGACGAATACCAGGATACCGATCCCATACAGGCCGAAGTCCTCTTCCTGCTCTGTGGGGACAGCAAGGCCGGAGAAGATTGGACGACGTCTAAGTTGAGACCTGGTCAACTTTTCATCGTCGGTGACCCCAAACAATCCATCTTCCGATTCCGCCATGCAGATATCCGAACCTATCTGAGAGCGCGCAAATCTTTTGTTCAGCAATTTCCAGGGAACTGCATCGACATCGTTGCCAACTTTCGTTCACTTCCTGGAATCCTTGATTACGTCAACCGTAAGTTCAAAGATCCGCTGTCAGCGGAAGGGCAAGCAGGTTATGCGAAGTTGTCGCCTTTCGTGACAGACTCGCCGCATCAATATCCCCCGGTCGTCGCCCTCGACATCGAGCACCCGGAGGGTGAGAAGCTCAGCCAGGACGAAATCCGTCAGGCGGAAGCCCGGCGAGTGGCAGAACTGTGCTCCAAACTGATTGGCAACGTAAAAGTCCGCAAAGGTGAGGAAGCCGTCGTCTGCCAAGCTGGCCACATAGCGCTTTTAGCCTCCACCGGAACCGGTCTCTGGTACTACGAGCGCGCACTTGAGGAGGCGGGGATACCCATAGCCACCCAGGCGGGCAAAGGGTTCTTCCAGAGACAGGAAGTAAAGGATTTGATCGCCATCGCCCGCATACTGGCGGACAGCACCGACACGCTTGCTTTTGGCGCCCTTATGCGTGGCCCTCTGGTCGGGCTTACGGAACAGGAAATATTGGAGATCATTTCCGGTCTAGAGTCCGCAAGAGAAGGGTCCGGCAAGTTCTCTCTGTGGAGCGATCCCAGCTTCATCAATAATCCTCTCGCATCTCAGGCCCTGCGTGTATTCCAAAGCTTAGCGCGCAAGGCGCAGGGCACGTCCCCTTTCGACCTGATGCATGCCGCGGTCGAAGGTCTTCGTGTGCGAGCTATTTTGCGCCAGCGCTACCGGTTTGCAGTGGAAAGAGCACTCTCGAATGTCGATCTCTTCTTGGAAATGGCGCGTCCCTATGCTGTCCGGGGCATCGTGGCGTTTGCGAGGGACATGTCGAAAGCCTGGGAAGATGCCGAACGAGAGATTGAGGGTCGTTCTGATCCCACGCAGGATGCGCTGCATGTCATCACTGTGCACAGTGCCAAAGGCTTGGAATGGCCCGTGGTCATCCCCATCAATACCCTCACCGGAGTCCAAGCCGAAAAAGGAATCATCTTCTCCCGTGAGGATGGGACATTGCACATGCGGCTCGGCGACCTGGAGCCGGCATCGTACACTGAGGTGCGGACAAAGGAAGATGAAGAGCTCAATCGGGAGCGGGTCCGCCTGTGGTATGTGATGTGCACACGTGCGCGAGATTTGCTCGTCTTGCCCCGGCATAAGAACGTCGAGACCAAGAAAAGCTGGCAATCCATCGTTGACCTTGGTCTAGAAGAACTTCCGACCTTGGACCAGGGAGACTTGCAAAGTGGTCGGATTTCAGTTCCTCGCGAAATGCCGAACAATCAGGATCGGCCAACGTTCGAGCGAGAGCAATTGCAGGTCGCTAAGGCACACCCCAAAGTGATCTGGATTAGGCCAAGCTCACTCGATGAGGAAGGGGTTAGACAAGAGTCGCGCGAATCCAATTATGGCAGCGTGGTCGTCGGAAAAGAGCCTCGCCCAGAGGTTGCGGGGGGCGCCCTGCGAGGTGTCGTACTGCACAAGCTGATGGAAGAGGTCCTCAACGGGACACTCCAGGAGGACGCA
>JAJYHY010000039.1 GCA_021784555.1 bacterium | reverse complement strand
GCGCGAGCCCGAACCGAGGAGCGGGTCGGCTCCCTGGAGGCGGCGGTCGAGAGACTGGCGGAGGCGCAACGCCGAACCGAGGAGCGGGTCGGCTCGCTGGAGGCGGCGGTGGACAGACTTATCGAGGCCCAGAAACGCACCGACGTTGCCATAGAGAGACTCACTGAGGCTCAGAAGCGCACCGACGCCACGGTCCAAGTGTTGGTCGAGGCTCAGAATCGCATCGAGGCCACGGTCCACGAACTGGCCGAGGCCCAACGCAGAACGGAAGAGAGCCTCCGCCTCTCCGGTCTGCGCGTAGAGGCACTCTTCTCCCGGTCGGGTCCAGATGCAGAGGCCGCCTTTCGGGACGGGCTGCGGGAGATTGTGAGCGAGGCTGGCTACAAGGTGGAAGTGCATCGGGGCCAAGACCCGGAGGGGTACATCAACTACGACCCAGGCCGCAGCTACGAATTAGACGTGCTGGTGCGCAATGGAACGGTCATCGCCGTAGAGATCAAGTCCAGCGTGGACAGCCATGACGTGGTGCGGTTTGTGCGGACGGTAAGCCTGTTTGAACGGCAGACCGGACGACGGGTGAATAAGCGAGTCATGATTGCGGCCAGCCGCCGGCAGGAGGCTCGCCAGCGGGCTAAAGAATTGGGCGTTGCTTTGGGCATTGACCCGGACGCGTTGCAGGAGTAACAGGGTGCGGGCCATAGAAATACCCGAATCAGTCCAATGCCCGTTCTGTGGCCAGCGGTTCGAAATTGTATATGAGACCTGACCTCGTTGTCTGGATATACGTCGTCCTTTTGGTTATTGGCGGTCTGATCGGCTTCTTCAAAGCCAAGAGCAAGATCTCCCTCATCACCTCCGGCGTTTGTGCGGCCCTGCTCATACTCACGCAGGTTCGGGGCCTGTTCGCGCCTTCCTTTGCAAAGGGGATGGCCGATGTGGTCATGGCGCTGCTGTTTGTGGTTTTCACCATCCGCCTGGCAAAAACCAGGAAGTTCATGCCCAGCGGGCTGATGCTGCTCGTGACGCTGGCGGCGCTGGTGTTGCGCCATTTCAGGCTCTGAATCTGCTTTTCTTCTTCTGCTTCGACCGCCATTCTTCCGGCTGCCATGAACTTTCTGCCGGTGGTTGACCGCGAATTGCGGGTGGCGGCGCGGAAGCGCGGCGCGTTCTGGACGCGTATTGCCGGAGCGGGAATTGGCGTCCTGATTGGCGCCGGCTTCCTGTTGCTCCACAGCCTGGAAGGGAGGAGCGGTCTGCGACTCGGGGTCATGCTTTTCCGCACCCTTGTCTGGCTGTGCCTGGCGGCGGGGCTGTCGGCCGGGCTGTTTCTGACCTCCGATTGCCTGAGTCAGGAGAAGCGCGAAGGCACCCTCGGCCTGCTGTTTCTGACCCAGCTCCGGGGCTACGACGTTGCTTTGGGCAAACTTCTGGCGACCTCGTTGCGCGGCTTCTACGGGCTGCTCGCCGTGTTGCCGATACTGGCGTTGACACAATTGCTGGGCGGGATTACCGCTTCGCAATACTGGCAGAGCTCGCTGGCTGTCCTGAATGGATTGTTCCTCTCCCTGGTGGCCGGGATGCTGGTTTCAACCGTCAGCCGGGATTCGCAGAAGGCCCTGGCGGGAACGCTGTTATTGCTCTTGCTGCTAACTTTTGGCGGTCCCCTGCTGGACTCGGTCAATGCCGCCAGGCAGAGCCGGGCGTTTCATCCCTTCTGGAGCCTGTCGAGTCCGGGTTTTGCCTTGGTTGCCGCTGGCGCCTGGGGCCGCTCGCCATTTTGGGCCGCCATCGCCATCAACCAGGCCCTGGGTTGGGGCTTGCTGGGTCTGGCGTGCGCCCTGGCCCCGCGTACGTGGCGGGAGCGCCGCGGGGCGCCCAGTTCGCGGCGCGGTTGGGCCTTCGCATGGAAATTCGGCGGGAGCCGCCGCCGGGAACGGCTGAGAGCCAAGCTGCTGGGTCCGGCGCCAATGACGTGGCTGGTGTGCCGGGAGCGGTGGCAGGCGCTCGGTGTGTGGACGTTACCCATCCTGGCCACGGGCGGAATAGCGGGAGAACTGCTCCTGAGCAGGCATTCGGTTGGAGGCTGGATGATGTGGGGCTCTTTGGGACAATTCTTCACGCTCTTCCTTTATCTCTGGGCGGCTTCGCAAGCCGGACGGTTCTTCATCGAAGCGCGGCGCAATGGCCTGCTGGAACTGCTCCTGGCCACACCTCTCAGCGAGAGGGAAATCGTCATGGGACAGTGGCGGGCGTTCACCAGGTTATTCGGCTTGCCGGTGCTCTTGCTCTTGGGGATGCATGCCGTGGGCGTGACCCTCTCTCAACTCTCATTCCAGCGATTTGCGCCCGGGCCGCCGGTGCGCACGGTCCCAAGCCCAAGCGTCACAAACCGGCCCGGCACAGTCGTTAGCGGCCAAGCCGCAGTGGTCCCTCACTCCACGGTTACCTTTTCCGTTGCGACCTCGACCATCACCCCGCTCGCGGGCTCCGGGCGGAAGCCCACCATCGTGCGGTGCATAGTGGCCTTGCTCACCGCGGCGTTGGCCGCAATGAGCGTCCTGGCCAATCTCGCCGCCCTTTGCTGGTTTGGCTTATGGATGGGCGTGACCTCCAAAAGCGCGAATCAAGCGACATTGAGAACCTTGCTGTTTGTCCAGGTAATTCCGTGGTTTGTGCTAGCGTTCGGCTCCGGCATTGGGATTTCCCTGCTAATGGCCGGTGTTTACATGGGAGGCGGATCCAATTCTTCAGCCGCAATGCTCCTCTGGATGCCACTCCTCAGCGCCTCGCTCAACTACGGCCTGACGGTGGCAAAAGACGTTGGCTTTATTCTGTGGTCGCGCAAACGGCTCTACTCCTCGCTGCGCGAGCGGGCCGCGCGAGCCGTGGCAGAAGGGCTGAAAGCGCCCCATATCCGTATGGCGCGGACTTAGTACCCAAGTCCTTGGATCCGCGACGGATTTGGGGCCGGAACGGGTGGCCGATTCCATGTCCCACGTGGGACAGAGAATTGACTTCCGTTCCAATGTCCCACCTGGGACAAAAAACCGGTTGCAGCAGAGAATACGTAACCGGATTTACGAAGTGGGACGCTTAGCCAAGGCCTTCGGCCTGCGCATTGGAAGAGGGCCGGAGATCGACCACATTGGCGTTCGGGACTGACCCATCAATGACCAGGCGGGCGAGATTTATCCAGCGGTTGCAACGGTCGAGGATCACGCTATCCGAGGTCGCAACGATTTGCTCCGACTCCGCCAGAACTTTATCGGGATTGAAAACGAGTTCGACTTGCCATGGCCAACTCGCGGGGATGGCCGTTTCGAGGATAACCCGCTGGAAACGGCCGCTGTTGGAGACCGGGCGGTCGAGCAGCCAATGGCATTCCCGCACACCCCAACCGGCGGCGAGATCCCCTATCAGGCGCAAGGCCGTCCGGGTTTCCTCTACCTCACGGTAGCGGGCATAAATATTGGCCAGGTCGCGGTAGCAATCGTCGCAGCCGTGCAGGACCACGCCCCCGCCCAGGGCAGCCTCCACGGCAATCAGCACGTTAAAACCATCAAGCCACAATTCCTGCCCTCCAAGCGCCTGAGGCTGAACCCGATGACATTGACGGCGCTGGAGGGCCCCAGTGGAGCAGGCGCAACGGGACACCGCCAGCCGTTGGCGCCGCGCCAGCGAATACCGGTTGCCCACCAACTCCACGGCAGAGCGGATGGCATAACCGCGATCCAGCAGCCAGCACAAGTCGCTGGTCGCCTTGCGCAGGTCAGCCCAGGTATGCGGGCCGAAGAGCTTGGCATCTTCGGGGTCCGGACCTCTATGGCTGCGAGACACTACATCCACGATTTATGGGAGAAGTTGAGCCTGGCAATTCCTATTTTGGCGCGGGATTTAACCGGGCCTTCGCGAGGTTGAGCAGGTGCTGATAGGCGCCGGCTCGAAGTCGCGACAGCCTCTGTTCCTCTTCGAAATGAGGATCGCCGTGATTGAGCACACGAAAGGCGTTGCAGGTGACTAACTCCGAATCGGGTCCCCCCAGGTTCATCTGTATCCTGACCCGATACCATACCCGCTTCGCATTCCAGTCTCCGTAGAGCACGGTCTCACCCACGTTGCCCTCCTTTTCGAAGAGCATCTTCTCGCCCCTGTTCGGCGGAAGGGCCACGGGACTGTAACCGGCCTTTTCAAATACATCCGAGAGAGAACGCGCAATTTCCAGCGGACCGCATCCCTTGATTTCGACCGCGGCCAGGCTGTCAGAGGCTGGGCCTTGAGGCGTTCGGCAACCCGATCCAGCCAAGGCCCAAGCTAGCAGCACCACAGCCATTGCCGCCACCCTCGCCGCCTTTCCGGGTCGAAACCACCAACATTGCCCGAAGGGCAAGCGGAGTAGTGGAGTGCTGGAGTAGCGGGGTGGTGGAGTAATGGGCAGGCTCCGATCACATTCATCGCTTGCCTGGCCTGTTCTTCTCTGTTTCTGCATGGCTTGAGCATGGCGGTCCCACTGTCTGCCAGCAATTCGATTCTGCGAGGGCGGCCGGAGTCAGTGCGGGCAGCCGGCAGCCAGAAATTTGAAGAACCTCATTGACCTGGCCCGCCACTCAATGCATTTAAGAACCCAGGATGTAACCGCTGCTTAGGAATCTATGGATTTAAAGCTACCAAATCTCGGTGAAGGAGCCGACTCCGGCACCGTTGTCAACCTGTTCGTCAAGGAAGGCGACCAGATAGCGAAGGATCAGCCCGTTCTGGAACTCGAAAACGAAAAGGCCGTGGCTACGATCCCCTCCACATTTGCGGGCACCGTCAGCCGAATTTATATCAAACCGGGCGATAAGCTCACCGTCGGCCAGCGTATCCTCACGCTAAACGAAGGGGCCGCCCAGCTTTCCACTCCGACTTCCGTTTCCAAGCCGCGGCAGGCCTTACGAGTCGTGGAGGCCGAACCGGGACCGGAGAAAGCCCCGTGTGAAACCGAATCCACTCCGGCGCCAGAAGAGACTCCGCCGTCCCGGCCATCTCGTTTCCCGCCCCCCGCCGCGCCTTCCATCCGCAAGCTTGCGCGGGATTTGGGCATTGATCTAACACGCGTGCATGGAAGCGAGCGGGGTGGGCGAATCGTCCTCGATGACGTTCGCGGCTACATCCAGCGCCTGCAGCGCCTCGCGGCCCAGCCCAGAACGGCCCAAGCCAAGCCCGCGCCCCAGGCGGCCAAGCCCCCTCCGGAAGAAATCGATTTTTCCAAATGGGGGCCCGTGTCGAAACAGCCAGTCTCACCGTTGCGAGCGGTTATCGCCCGCCGCATGTCCGAGAACTGGAACGTGGTCCCGCACGTGACGCAATTCGAAGACGCCGACATCACGGGATTGATGGATATGCGCAAGAAGTACGCTGGCGTCTATGAGGAGAATGGCGCGCGGCTGACATTGACGTCGTTCGCGCTCAAGGCCGTGGTCAATACGCTCAAGCAACATCCCATCCTCAATTCGAGCCTCGATGAAGCCTCGCAAGAAATCGTTTTGAAGCAGTATTTCCATATCGGTGTCGCCGTCAATACCGAAGCGGGATTGATCGTGCCGGTCATCCGCGACGTGGATAACAAGGGCCTGCTCGACCTTTCCCGCGAGTTGGAAGATCTGGCAAGAAAGGCCCGTGAACGGAAGGTCTCCGCCGAGGAATTGAAGGGTGGCACCTTCACCATCTCGAACCAGGGCGGTATCGGCGGCGCCCACTTCACCCCCATCGTCAACAAGCCCGAGGTCGCCATTCTCGGTCTGGGCCGGGGCGCGATGCGGCCCGTTGTGCGCGAAGGAAAAATCGAGCCTCGGCTGATGCTGCCGATGGGGCTCTCCTACGATCACCGCGTGATCGATGGCGGAGTAGCGGCACGCTTTATCCTCGACCTCGCCAAGGCCTTCGGGGGCTTCAAGGAAGAGGACGTGAAACTGTGAAAGAAGTCCAAGATTCAATTCCATGGAACCAACCAAGACTGACATTGTAGTTCTCGGCGGTGGGCCTGGTGGTTATGCCGCCGCCTTTTACGCCGCGGACCTTGGCAAGCGAGTGATTCTCGTCGAAAAGGACCCTCGGCTCGGAGGTGTCTGCCTCAATCGGGGGTGCATCCCCTCCAAGGCGCTGCTCTATGCGGCCCATACGATGAGCGCCGCGCGCGAGTCCGCGCACAGGGGAATTACCTTCACCGAGCCAGCCATCGACACCACGAAGTTGCGCGCCTGGAAGGAGTCGATCCTGACCCGGCTCTCCGGCGGCATCGCGCAATTGGCAAAAATGCGCGGCGTCCAGGTCATCCAGGGACGCGGCTACTTCGAGGAATCGCGAATGCTCCGGGCCGAAACACCGCAAGGCCAGCAGTTGCTCACCTACGACCAGGCCATCATTGCCGTCGGGTCAAAGTCTGCGATGCCCAAGGCCTTTGATCTCGGCAACCCCCGCATCGTGACCTCGCGCGAAGCCCTGGAGGTGGAAGACGTGCCGGAGAGCCTGTTGGTCATTGGCGGCGGTTACATCGGCATGGAACTGGGAACGGTCTATGCCACCCTCGGCAGCAAGGTCGTGCTCGTCGAGGCCCTGGACACCATCCTGGCCGGCGCGGACCCAGACCTGGCGCGCCCGATTGCCGCCTACGCCAAGAAAGCCTTCAAAGAGACCCGCCTGAAGACGAAAGTCGCGAAGATGGCCACCAGCGGACGGCAGATCAAGGTCGAGTTCGACCTCGACGGCCAGAAGAAGGAAGAGCTTTACGACCGCGTGCTGGTCGCCGTGGGCCGTGCGCCTAACGCCGAAAACCTGGGCCTCGAAAACACACGCGTCTCCTTTGACGACCGGGGCTTCATCCATGTCAATCAGAAACAGCAGACCACCGACCCCGCCATCTATGCCATTGGCGACATTGTCGGTGGCGTGTTGCTGGCGCATAAAGCCGCCAAGGAGGCGCGCATTGCCGTCGAGGTCATCGTCGGCGAAGACAGCGCCTTTGTGAACGTCACCATTCCCGCGGTTGTTTTCACCGATCCGGAAGTTGCCTGGTGCGGCTTAACTGAAGCCGAAGCCCGTGCCAAAGGCATTGAGGTTAAAGTCGCCAAGTTCCCATGGGCCGCCTCGGGCCGCGCGCTGTCGTTCGACCGGCCTGATGGGCTGACGAAACTTATCATCGAACCGGATACCGAACGGGTGCTGGGCGTCGGAATCGTAGGTGTAGGCGCGGGCGAGTTGATTTCGGAAGGCGTTCTAGCCGTGGAGATGGGCGCCACGGCCAAAGACCTTTCCCTGGCCGTTCATCCGCATCCGACTCTTTCGGAAACGCTGATGGAGGCCGCTGAGGCCTTCTACGGTCACGCCACGCATACGTTGGTGAGAAAGAAATAACGATTCCTTGCCATTGCGCATTGCGGTATGCGTGGCATGGCCGCAGAACGCGTTGGACGCTCGGGACAAACGGAGGGTCCTCCCAGTGTCCGAACGCCACTGGATTGAGGTCCTCAGCGTCCTGCCGGGCATGGCGGGGAGCTCGCCCTCGGAACGGTTCGAGGAAGCCCGGGGAGGGAAGACGCGTGCGAGGACGATCGCCCACCTATCTGGGCTTGCGAGGTCTTTGGGCCAGGTTAAATACTGTTACTCCTGCCGCCTCCGCGAGCGCGATTTGGTCCGTATCGAAGGAGAGCAGGGCCTCGGCCCCAACCTCGATGGCGATCGCTAGGTGAAATAAGTCCATGGCGCGTACTACCATTTTCAACGAGTGTTCAGCCCTCAGTTCTCCTGCCGTGCGTACCGCGTCCCTCCAGTCAAACTCAACATGGGGCCAATAACCGATCCTCACCTCTTGCTCCAGGAGGCGAATTATTTGGCGAGATTCTCCCCTGCGCAAGAGGCCGGCACGCTCAGCCTGGCAGAAACCGTTGAACACCTCCACTCGCTGCCAAGGCGTCCAGAGGACGTCTGCCTCGGGTTCACGTTCAAACAGGCTCAGCGCTGCCTCATGCTGCATGTCCCGGCGGCACTTGTATCCCAGCCGCCACGATGTGTCGGCGTAGAATCTCATTTCTTAAGCGAAACGAGGAAGGCCCTCCCGTCAAAGGCGGGAGCACTTGGGTCGCCCACAGCTCGTATCTCGGCCAACTCCCTCGACATTTTAGGCCGCGAACTCTTGCTCACGACAAATTTCGGTCTGCCGTTGGCGGTAACGATCAGCTTCTTTCCCTCGGCCAGGCCATCGACCAGACCGGCGTTGTGATAAAACTCGCGAACGGTTACGGTTTTCATTTGTTAGACAATAGCGTCTAACAGTCTGAGCGTCAAGGGAGGCAGAGCCGGATGCCGCGGTCGCACTCATATTGGAAACACGGCGCTAGGCGGATAGCGGGTCACTTCCCACATCAAAGACCGATGTGAATAAATCCATCGGTCACGCAGGGCCTCAGGCCAGTCCGACGCCCGTTCCGTCCGGTGACTTGAACCAGCCCCAAGCAATGGCAATGCGTCCTGCCCGGCCAAGGCTTGAGACAAAATATGGTGAATGATCAGCAACCAGTGTGTAGAGAGAAGATTTGAATTCGCTGTAGAGTCGGCACTTGGATTAGAACGATAGGGGCGCCGTGGTGCGCAGGGGGCCGATGACTGTGAACGAGAAATGGAAATGTGGACGGTGCTCGACAAGTCAATTCAGAGGCGGTCCGGGCAGCCCAGCCCGCGGGAGGGGCGCGTACCCACCACTCCACCACTCCATCACTCCATCACTCCATCACTCCACCACTCAGGGGATTTGCGATTTTAGATTTGCGATTTGCGATTGGTGTGGGAATCGGCGACCCTGGGACGTGTGGAAGCGCGCCAAGGCGCCGGGATTTATCCCCAACCCACCCGGCCCTACCTCACCACTCCATCGCCCCAACCCATCAGACCATCAATCCACCACTCCATCATCCACCATCCACCATCCATCATCCGCCATCCATCATCCGCCATCCATCATCCGCAGATAGCCCGGCGGCCTGGCTTCACCCTGATCGAGCTGCTGGTAGTCATCGCGATTCTGGCCCTCCTGGCGGCCCTTCTCCTGCCCGCCCTTTCGGCCGCCAAAGCCCGCGCGCTGAGAACCGATTGTCTGTCCAACGTGAGGCAGTTTGCGCTCGCCCTCCAACTTTACGCCGGCGACAACGCCGACCGCCTCCTGCCCAACATGGATGGCCAGTCCGTTCCGCTGGGCCAGACCTGGGTTGAAGGCTGGCTGGGCCTGCCGGGGCCGGACTGCACCAACATTCTTTACCTCCAGCGCAGCCTGCTCGGCCCTTATTTGCGGACACCGAAGGTCTGGCAATGCCCGTCGGCCCGGCCCGTGACGGTGAGGGGCGTCACCCAGCCGCGCGTCCGCACCATCTCGCTGAACTGCTTCATGGGGTCGCCCATGAAGAGTCCCGCCGCCACCACCTACTTGAAAATGTCGGACATCACGCGCCCTTCTCCGGCCCAGGCCCTGACCTTTCTGGAAGAGCGGGCCGAGACCATCAACGACGCTAGTTTCGGCATCCAGTGGGATTTTGACGAGAAGAATCCGGGCGGCTGGGTGCTGCGCGACAAGCCGGAAATCCTCCATCGCAAGATGGGCAACGTCTGCTTCGCCGACGGCCACGCCGAATCCCATCGCTGGCTGGACGCCCGCACGCTTCATCCGCAGCGCGACGACGCTCCCGCGCCCCGCAGCAAGGACGTCCTCTGGCTCGAACAACACGCCACCTGGAGGCCCCAATGATTTCAACAGGAGCTAACAGAGGCAACGGAGCCGGCACGCCCCGGCGTGCCGCGGAATGGCGGCTTTTCTCCGTGTGGCTCGCGTCTCTGCGGTTTTTCCGGGGCGCCCATTCCATGCGCGAGCCCGCGTGGTTCCAGAAGGCGGATCCAACCGCAGAGACGCGAAACACGCAGAGGAAGGCCCAAGGAGGAACTGAGCGCGAGACTGGGGTGAGTCAGCGGCATCCGACGAGCGACGGACCCAATCGCAAATCGCAAATCGGAAATCGCAAATCAAAAATGCCAGTCCGACTCATCGCCTGGCTGGCGCTGTGGAAGCTCTTCTATCTCGGCCTGGTTTGCGCCGCCATCGCATTATGGCCGCGTTATGATGAGCAACGGGCGCAGAGCATTAACGCCGGCTGGTTCGAGCGGTTCGGCCTCCGCCCGCCACCCGCCCAATCCAACGCCTTCGCCCGCCACTTTATCACCTGGGACGCCGAGCATTATCTTTGCCTGAGCGAGGACGGTTACGTCCCCGGCGCGCCCTCCTGCGCCTTTTATCCGCTCTGGCCGCTGCTCATCCGCTGGGCCACGCCGCTCTTTGGCGGCAACGATGTCCTCGCCGGGATGGTCCTCTCCAATCTGCTCTCCCTCGCCGGCTTTGCCCTGTTCGGCTGGATGGTGGCGCGGCGGTTCGGGGAGCGGACGGCCTGGCTGGCAGTGGCCTTCTTGGCCCTGTTTCCCGGCTCTCTCTTTTTCCAATTCATCTACAGCGAGAGCCTGTTCTTCCCGCTGCTGATGCTCCTCTGCCTCGGTCTGGAGGACGGCCGCTTCTGGCTCGCCTTCGCAGCCACCTTCCTGCTCCCGTTGACCCGCGCCGTTGGCATCCTCTCCCTCGGGCCCATCCTGCTCTGGCTTCTCATCCGGCACCCGCCGCCCGCGCTCGCCCGCTGGACGGCCCGCCATCGCTGGCTTGCCTGGCTCAGGAATTTCTTCGGCTGCCGAGACGACACACCTCGCTCGGATTGTAGCGGCCCCTCCGAACCTGGCGCCAGCTTGTGGAGTGCGGCGGCAAGTGAAACGCGACGCCGCTTTGGCACCCGGCGTTTCCGGTTCGGCCGCCGTTCTCGTCCCACACAGGCAGGCGACACCCGCGCCAACGGCCCGTCGAACCACCGTCGCGGCATCCCACACGCCACTTCGCCAAGCCCCTATCTGCTCCTCGCCGCCCCGCTGCTGGGCCTTGAGCTTTACCTCCTGCTCCTGTGGCATTGGACGGGAAACCCTTTCGAAGGCTTTCAGGCCCAGAAACATTGGGGCGTCCAATCCATCAGCAACCTTTGGAACCTGCCCAAGTTCATCGCAGGATTTTACTCGCCCACGGCTTGGCACGCCTTCACCGGCTCGCTCCTGGACCGCTGCGTCTTTCTCTTCGCGGTGGTGTGGCTGCCTTTGGTCTGGCGGCTGGACAAGACCTGGTTCCTTTGGGCGCTGGCCCTGGGCGTCTTCCCGGCCGTCTCCGGCACCTTCTGTTCCTTTACCCGCTTCGCCTCAATGGTCTTTCCGGTCTTCATCGCCATGGCGGTTTGGCTCGCTACACGAGACCGAAGATTACTGCGCTGGCTCGTGCTAACCGCGTTCGTGGCGTTGCACCTCGTATTGGTCTGGCGGTTCCTAAACTACCGCTGGGCCGGTTAGAAACCCTTGAAATGTCAAACGACGCGAACCACATCCATGCTCCCACCGTAACGGACCGGCCCTCGGCGCCGCCGCGGCCGCCGAGCAATTCCAGCGAGGCGCCATCCGACTCCGCCCTTTACGCTCCTTGCGTTCTTTCGTGGTTATCTCGCGGTCCGCTCCGTACGTTCCTGCCGCTGGCAAACGATCTGGCGGCAAATCCGGCCCTGCGCCGCTACCTCAAGTTCGGCTTGGTCGGCGGCAGCGGCGTTGTAGTCGATATGGCCATCCTCTTCCTGCTGGCCGACCCGCGTACTCTTCACCGGAACCTCGCTCTCAGCAAGACCATTGCTCCGGAGGTCGCCACCAGCAATAACCTCGCCTGGAGCGATCTCTGGACTTTTCGCGATCGCTCCGCTCCTCGGCCCCCCGTCCGTCCCCGCATGCTGCGCTTCTCCAGGTTCAGCCTGATCTGCCTTGCCGGCACCGTCCTCAACGTGCTGCTCCTCAGCGTGGCCGTCAGCCTGGGCCAGTTGGATCTCTACCCGGCCAATCGCGTGGTTACCCTGGTGGTCAGCCTTTGGAGTGTTGCCCTGAACCTCGAATTAGGCTGGCGGCACGCGGGTGAGCGGGGCGGCCGATGGGCCGGGCCGGTTCGCCCAATGCGGCAACGGCCCGGCGAAGGAGGTGACCCCCACCGGGAGGCCCGAGGCTAACGCGCTGAAGCACCTATGAACATGAAGAACACCCTTCTGCAACAAGAGCACAGCCTGCGAGAACTAGCCGCTCGGGCCAAGTGGTCTGGTAAGGGAATGGCCGACGCCTGTCGCGTCTCGGTCCGGACACTCGAGCGACGCGTGCTCCGAGAGACGGGCAAGCCGCTCCGGGCTTGGCTAGGCGAGCAGCGAGCAGTGCGCGGGCAGGAGTTGCTGCAGCAGGGCACTATGGTCAAGGTCGTCGCAGCCGACCTGGGCTACGCGCATGCGACGCATTTCTCGCGCGCGTTTAGGCGGTACTGGGGCCATCCGCCGTGCTCACTCACGGGACCCGAATAACCGCTCGGGCGGCGCAGGGCCGCTCGATCCTTGATGCCGATGGTCGCCGGGGCGGAGGAACCGGCTGCGGGTGACTCCAGAGCCCCTGACGCAGCGGACGGTCAGAATGTCGGCACGTTTCTGAGCCATTCATCTCGTCTGACATGATGCACCTGGCGACGGCGCGAGCGGAAACGGGCGCCGAGGCGCGGTCAGTAGGTGGCGAACCTGCCGTTATGAATGTCGCAGACGAGTGGGCGAGAATCTCACGCGGTTACTGGGCCGAGAATGAGGAGTACCGTCATGCTTGTAGCGCCCAGAAGGACCGCTGCAACGTCTCGCCTCCAATTGCGAAAGCCGCGCAGGGCCAGCCCCGAACACTGGGCTGCAGTCGCGGCGGCGCCAAACGCCAGCATGGGCAAGGCATGCGGACCCGCGGGACCGGATACGAGGCCAAGGGCAAGCAAGACTAATACTTCCTCAACGAAGACGCACGCGCCCGCGACGACGTAAAGGAGAATAATGGCCAGTCGGCGCATAGCTTGTGTTATCCTCGCGGTTCCAAATGGCCTCTGGACACCGCTACTCCAAAGGATACCCACGGTGCCGAGGAAGGCGTGCCACCGGTCCGGACCTTGAGTGGGGCATTCGGCCTGCTCTGGAACACATCGCCGTGATAGCCGGTCGGAAAAGGCTGAACGCTGTGGCGTGACACACAGAGTGCGTAAGCGCGGGGACACGGTAGCCATGTGCTCCTGGAATCGACGGGCTTCTCGGGTGCGGATCGGGGTCGCGCGTGCCGAGTTCTGGGTTGATGATCGCGCATTTCTTAAAACTACCGCATTCCTGCGCGGGCGTCCAGCGACAGTCTGCCGGAGTCTGCCGGCGGGTTAGATTGGCCAGAGAGCATGCAGCCACTATCCGCACGCCTGGCGCGAGCGGCTGCGAGGATCTTCCTCCAACGCTGGCACTCCGTCTCTGGCCCATTTTGACAGGTGTCTCGGCCCGCTTGCGCGGCTTCTGTCTGGGCGCCCAGATTGGCCTTTTGGGGGGTCGAGCCCTCTGGAGGCCTAAATAATCTTGCACGTTGGTCCCTGCCGAGACCCGGAATCCCGCTTAGCGCCGGGGTCGGCCACTCGTGGGACGCTGGGCCTCCGCTACCGAGCAGCTGGGGCGTTGACGATGCCACAAACGCGGGTACCGACGCGCCTTCCCTGCGCGCTAGGTCAAGGAATTAGCTCCCGTGAGCTGACGTGCATACGGCCCTCGCGCTTCGCCGGGAACCGTTTGCCGCGCTCGCGCTACATTCTCATGCGGAACGCAACATGGACAACGAACGGGGAGCAACGCCCACGGAGCGCGGCGCACCACACTGCCGCGCGCAGGAGGTGGTCCTCGATCCGGGCGGAGCTTGGCACTGGCGGTGCCGCAGGGCCCCGCGATGGACGAATGTCGCCACAGGGTCGCATGTGTCGGCAAATGGTTCGTGAGAATTGTGGCGTTTGGAGCACGAGATAGCTTACATTGCATGCAGTTAGTAAGCCGCGAACCTCAGACCGGGCGGGATGGCCCCGATCCCCGGTGGTTCGTGAAAGTGTGAATTGGAGACGGCTATGGTCGATGATTTGGTTGTGCCCATGGACTCGCAGTGCGACTTTCCATGCCAGACGTACTGCGGCAACTGTTGTGTGAGCAGTTGCGGTCAGAGTTGTGTGTATTATTGCGCGGCCTTGTGCCTGAGTACTTGCGGCGTCCCGTGTGGCACAGCCTGTGCTGTGGACTGTACCGCAGTCTGCGCGGCTGGTTGCCTTCTTGGCGGGGGCTTCGCGCTGGCTGTTTCCTTGGCCCTGGGCATCGGCTACGGTGCGACCTGCGGCACGGCCGTGGCGGGTGCCGTTCCCGGCACAGTTAGTACGGCCACCACACTAACAACATCAACGGCGAGGGGGCTGTCGGTCGCCGCTACGGATGGCCAGTCGCTCGGCCAGGGGCAACCGATCATAACGTGATGCGCGCGTTACGCTCGGCATGGGCTGGGTCGATGGCCTGGGCGCTGATGCGGCTAGCGGGACGGCATCGGCCGTCGTACCGGCCCAGGCGGTCCGCCGCAAGCACATCCGCCCACGGGCACCTTCTGCGCTATGTCTGACGGCTCTGACACACCTGCGCCGCTGTTCGAAGGACCTGGGGATCCCCATCCGGCCCTGCACCGTGTGACGGTTCAGTTCGCGTCGAATTGCGGGAACGAGTATCTCTATGACGACGTGACGGGGGCCATTCTCCCCTGGGGTGCGCTCGAGGAGGCGACGTTGAGGCGGGAGCTGCGCGACTCGCTCAGCGAGGCGCATCGCCGCGCCCTCGGTACCGCCGATAGCGCCGAGGCAACCGCGTGCGCAGCTCAAATCCAGCGCTGGCTGGTCCATCTCCACGCCTTCGCGCGGCCCCCACATCCCGCCCTGGCGACTCCGGCTGCCTGTGAGATGCGATCTCTCGTTTGGGCCAACTGTAGCGAGCTGGTGTTGATTGTGACGGAAAACTGCAATTTGTCCTGCCGGTACTGCACGTACGCCTCCGGCTCGTACTATTACCACAGAGGTCCTACAGGTCGCTCCATGAGGCCCAGCCAGGCGGTCAGCGCTGTTGAGTGGTTCCTGGAGGGGGTGGGTCAGCATGTTGCGCGTAATCCGAGGAAGCGGTACGGCCTCAGCTTCTACGGTGGCGAGCCGCTTCTGAACATCGCGGTGATCAAGCACGTTCTGGAGTTCGCTGAAGCGCAGGTACCTGGTCTCTTCTTCCCCGTGCTGAACACGAACGGGCTTCTGCTGACGCCCGAGAACGTGGAGGTCTTGAGGGAGCACCGCGTCCATGTGGCTGTGAGCATCGACGGGCCCCAGCCAGAGCACGATAGGCTCAGGGTTGACCACGGGCTCACGGGTAGCTACGGGCGCATCGAGGCGAACCTGATTCGGATCAAGCGAGAGCACCCCAACTATTGGAGGGAATGCCTTGTGTCCCTTTCTGTCTACGATCCGCTGTCTGATGTGGCAGCGATATCACGGTTCTTTGACGACGGCGCCAGCGCAATTCCGCGAAGCGCCTTCGTCAACGCCGTTGGTAGCCACAACACCAACTATTATGGGCGGTTTCAGCCGAAGGACTATGAGCTTCTCAGCCGCCGGCTGCACGCACTGAAGGCCGAATATATGCGGCGCGAGATAGCTGGCGACCGCGTCGGAAGCTACATGAGAAATCTGGTTGCGGCACCAATGATGCTGTTGTTCCTGCGCTCGCGAATCCACGACGCAAAGAGCCCGTTCCTGCCATACACGGGCTGCTGTATACCCGGTCTGAGGATGGCTGTGAGCCCGGACGGCCTCGTCAACATGTGCGAGCGGGTTAATGGTACCTATCCGATCGGGGACCTGACGAACGGTGGTCTCAACTATGAGGTGATCGCACGGCTCATTCGCGAGTACCAGCGCGAAGTTCTGTGCAACTGTTCGCTCTGTCCGATAACACGGCTGTGCGGAATGTGCTTTTCGGCGTCAGAAGTCTGCGGCGGTGTCAAGCCGCCGTCTGGATACTGCGCTGGCGCGGTACGAGAGGCTGGGAAGAATCTGGCGGACTATGTCTCGCTGATGGAGTCGAGCCCTGATGCACAAGAGCGGTTCAGGTCGCAAACGGCCAACGTCGCGACTGAACGGTGGTTGTTTCAGTCATAAATAGAGCGAATGAGGTATTTTCGGCTCAATCCGGAGTGTCACCTCAGCGCGGGGTCGCTGGGTGCCGCGCTTTACGACATACTCGGCAGGCGGATCTTTCTCCTGGACAAGCGGACGCATGATCTCCTGCGCGGTTGTGAGACAGCGGGGGCACCGGCCGACCACCTGCAGCGCCCCGAGGCGCGGAGATTCCTCGGGCTGCTCGTTCGGCTAGGGCTTGGGGGGTACCACCCGGAAGGCACTTACGTTGACAAGCTTTTAGCTGGGTCCCCGCTCGAGGCGTTCGAGAGTTTGGGGCCCCCGCCTTCGTACACCGTGGCCGCGTGGACGATTACCGACCGCTGCGACCACCACTGCAGCTTTTGTCCCGTTGCGCCTGGCGTGGCGTCCCTACAAGCGTGTAGAACGTGCGTCCGGCGCGGGGGGACGGCAGTGCCGCCAGCAAGCCTAGGGAACCCATCTGACTTCCTCAGGCAGTTGGCTGCTCTCGGGATCCGGCGGCTCCAGATCCGTGGGGGAAATCCGCTGCTTGAGTGGGAGCGTTTGATCGAGGTGCTTGGTGCGGCGGCCGCTTACCCGAGGCTCCGCGTGGGCATAACGTGCCCCGGTACCGGGCGTAGCGTGGCCGAAATTCGTGGCCTATACGACTTCGGCAACGTACAGGTCGATGTGGTGCTCCACGGCTTTCGCGAGCGGCGTGATCGATACGTGCCGCAGCCAGGCGACGTCTTTCTCGCTCAGTGCATGCTGCTTGACGCCCTGCGGCAGGCCGGGCTATCGTTTTCCGTCACCGTGATGGTTTCCGACGAGGCGGTTGCCGACACGCAGTTCGCGTTGCGGTGGATAATGAGGCGATGGGGCGCGATCCCGTGTTTTGCCGAGATCCGTCAGCTACCCCAGGACGGCCCCTTTCGTCTGATGAGCAGAGACGGGGGCAGGAGGCCGCTGCACATGTGGCGCGACGTCGACGATTTTTTTCATAGGCTGCGGCACAGGGCATGTCTCGACGGCGGGTTCGAGATTGCGACGGACGGATCGCTCCACCCGTGTGCCGGCATCGACGCCGAGTGTGGGCGGGTCGTTGGCGGGGACCTGGGGCACGCGCTTAGGAATGATAGGCTCTACGACTTCTGGAAGGCGTCCAAGGATCGGACCGGGTCGTGCCGGGAGTGTCCGCTCGGGCCCGTCTGCTTTGACTGCCTTTCCGCGGACCTGTTCGCGGCTAAGGACGCGAGGATGTCCGCTGCTTACTGCCCCGTCATGAGCGGCGCAGACCTGCATGGCACCCCGGAGTGCCTTGAGCACGAGGGGTTTCTGTACCTTTTGGGAATCGACCGCGGTCTTGAGCTATGTCCGGCGTAGTCGTTGAGTTCGAGGGCGTGACGAAGGCATTTGGGCACTCCAGGGGGCTCAGAGAAGTCAGCTTCTGCCTCAGGCGCGGCGAGATCATGGGCTTCATTGGGCCGAACGGCTGCGGCAAGACCACGGCGGTGCGCTTGACTCTTGGCTTTTATGAGGCAACGCAGGGAGCGGTCTCGGTTTTTGGCACCGCTCCCGCTACCGCCCTGCGTGATCGCGGCTGGCGTGTCGGCGTAATGCTCCACCAGCCCGGGTTGTGCGAGGCACTGACGCCGCAGGAATATCTGGAATACTGCGGCGGATTGGTCGGGCTCGAAGGTGCGGCGCGTCAGGGTCGCATCCGTGACGTTCTGGACCTTGTGGGCCTCTCCGACCGAGCGCGGGCTTCGATCCGGACCTTTTCAAGGGGAATGAGGCAGCGGCTCAGCATGGCCCGATGCTTCCTGAACGACCCGACTCTGGTCGTTCTGGACGAGCCTTTCGACGCCCTTGACTTCGAATCCCGGCGCGCCCTGATCGACCTGTTGGCGCGACACCAGAGGGAGAGCGGCACATCCGCTTTCGTTACCTCCCACAATCTGGGCGAGGTGGAGCGGGTGTGCGATCGCGTTGCCCTCGTCACGCGAGGTCAGATCATTGCCATGGGCACCCTCGAAATGCTCAGACAACGGCTGGCGGGTAGGGGACTGCTTGTCATCCGGCTGGCAAAGGACTACGCCGAAACCGAACTCCCCGCGATCGCGAGGGGGGCTAAGTACTCCAGGCAAGCGCGGTCGCTGACTTTCGATTTAGGATCGATAGACGGCGGCTGCGACGCCCTGCTAATGGGGCTTCTGAGGGCTCGGGTGTCAATCGATTCTGTAGAGCGCAGATCTGCCACGCTTGAAGACATCTACCTTTCCTTGACGGAGGACAGGTGGCGCTAGCGCGATATGACAACCGCCCTGCGAGCCGTAATAAAGAAGGAGGCACTCCTGGTCCTCCGAGAAGGCAAGCGTCAAATCGGGGCCGCGGCGGTGATGTCGTCGCTCGTTCAACTCTCAATCGTGTTCCGGTACACGCACTCAGGCGGGCTAGTCACGGGCAGCAGCGCCGGGCCGGCAACGCTGGGCATGATGGACCCCACGCTGTCATTGGCGTTCGTGCCACCAATTCTCGTGCCGTGGGTGCTCAACACACTTTCTACAACGAGCCTCGCCAGGGAGCGGGCATCGGGCGCGCTCATGGCTGCAGTTGCGACCGGCGCGGGTACCGGCCTCCTGTGGCTTGGCAGAACGCTAGTCGTCCTTTTCTTTTGCTATCTGACAGCCATGCTTGTGGTCCAGGGCGACCTCGTAATAATGGTTTACATGCTTCGCTCGCCGGTTGTCTTCTCGTTCACCAACCTCTTCACGGTCACGGTCATATCGCCGCTTGCCGCCCTGGCAATTGCCACGCTGGGCTCGTTTCTTTGCTGGGTGATGAGGTTTGGCCACTTCGTCGCCTCATTACTGGCAGGCGTGGTGGCAGTCGGACTTTATGTTTACGCCCTGTCGCGCCCAGGGCCGTCCGCGCTGCTGGCCGCGGGGGGCTCTCTAGCCCTAGGCTTGGGCGTCACCCTCCTGGTTTGCTGGTTGCTTGTGGGCAGGGTGGCGACGGCTCGCATTCTTCGGCTCCGATGATAACTTGGTGACGATCTTGAGGATTGAGGTATGAACAGAAACTGCGTTTTTGCTTTGATGTGCGCCCTATGCACGATCCCGTCACCGCTCGCCCTCGGCCAGTCTGCACAGGAGATCCTTAAGGCGTCTATACCCCTTGAGGATCTACCGCGTTACAAGGCTAACTTTGAGGTAGTGCTTCCCTCTATCGGCGTTGGTGCCAGGACGTACGGTGTGCTCTACGGCGACTCACGCCCGGGCCGCGGAAGACGGCAGCGGCGCGATACGGTATGCGAAAGCGCGGGCGGCACCGTAACGGTCAAGTTCACCGCAATTATCGAGGGTGGAAAAATGTATCAGTTCTTCCCAGGGCAAAAGCAAGTCGTGGAGATGCCAGGGCAGACCACCATGGAGCAGATGCCGCTAGGTGCGCGTCTCAGCGACCCTGCGAACTACAGACTCAAGGTGCGCAGAGACACCCTCGGCGGGAGGCGGTTCTTCGTCCTCGTCGTAACATTCCTGGAGCCGGTTTTGCGGATGGAACGGCAGCTCTCGACGCTGATGCATCTAAAGGGCGCGGCACCGGTCATCACGCGGCAGGAGCGCTGGATTGATCCGAATAGCTTCGTCATTTGCAGGGTGTCCAGCTACGACGCAGATGGCCATGTGGTAAGTGAGTTCCGGTACTCCAACATTCAGACGAACGTCTCCTTCCGAAGTGGGTTGTTCGCAGTACCCGGCGGACATACCATCGTACGCGCCACGAACACGACTCAGATCGTCAGAGAGCTTGTCAAGCAGACAATTGCCAGCGTGAGCGGCGGGCCGAGGTCTGCTAGACCACGCAGCCCCTCCGAGGCACGCACCATACTCCTGGTCCTGATACTGGTGCAGGCAGGTGCCGCCGCGGTGCTTGTCGGAGTGGTAAGACTCTGGCGGGCCCGGAGGCGCCGGGATAATGTTGCGCCCCGCTCGCCCTGACCGAAGGCTCTCCTTGTCGGCGCGTCAACGCCGGCGCCGCGGGTGCCGGGCAAGCTGGGACCGCTCGGTCCGACTCCCAGGTTGTTCTGTGCTTGCGGAGTCGGGCGAGGTCAGGCGCGATCAACAAGCCGGACGTCCTCGCCCGATTGTCTTGCCCCTATGGGGCGCGGCTCGCTCGCCGTCCCGCACCCTCTGGTCTGTGCGGTCCGCGCGGCTGGTGCAGAAGCCTCGCAAACCGGCCAGTGGACAAGCGGGGTCGGCAGGGGGACGGGTCTGACCGGGAGAATGCCCACGGCAGAAGCGGACTGCCGACGGGTGCGTCGCCGGCCGAGCCGGATGGGGAGACGGTGCGTCGCGGAGGCTGAATGAGAAGAGCCCACAGTACGCAGGACATGAACGCCTGTGCTCAGGCGCCGCAAGTGCCGGGGCACTGGTCTTCGGCGTACGTGCTGAGTACGACCGTGGCGATTCTCATCGCCGCGCTCGTGGCGGCCGCCTGTGGCGGCGGGATGGCGCATGCGGTGCAAATCGGCGGCGACGAGCACTACGAGGTAATGAAGGGGCTGTTGTGGGCGAAGGGATGCTCGCTCTACACGCAGGTCTGGAATGACCAACCGCCCCTGTTCACGGTTTTTCTCGGGGTGCTGTTCAAGATTTTCGGCTGCAAGATCGCGGTGGCACGGGGGTTGGCGTCTTTCTTCGGGGCGGGCCTGGTAACCGGGCTGTTCCATTGTGTGCGGAGGGCGAGCGGCGTTCTGGCGGCGGTGGTGGCGGCGTTTTGTCTGGTGGCTGCGCCGGAGGTTTTCAGGCTCACCGTCTCGGCGATGCTGGAGGTTCCGGCGATTGGGGTGGGACTGTGGGCGCTGTGGCCGGTCTGGCGTTGGGAAGAGTGCGGCCGGAAGAGGTGGCTGGTGCTTTCAGGGCTGATTATGGCGGTGGCGCTGCAAATCAAGCTGACGGCGGCCATCATGGGGCCGGCGCTGGCGGTGGAAATCGTCGTGACCTCGCTGGGCAGGGCAATGACCGGGCGCGGGCGGCGGGCGGGGGGCCGGGGATCTGAGAGTTCAGAGGTCGGAGGTCAGAGAACGGATAGCCAATCGCTGGCGGGGGATAGTCCCCGCTCACCAGGCGGCAGTCGGCGGCTGTTGGTCGGCGGGTGGGGAATCGCGCGGGACGTGCTGACTTGGGCGGGCAGCATGGCGGCGGGGTTCATCATCCTGGGCCTGTTGTTTGGGAGCGGGTACCGAGAGGCGTGGCAGTCGCATTTCGCGGCGAAACCGGCCAGCGTGGCGGCCCAGATCGACCGGCTCGCGTTCTCGCCGGAGCTTCTGGTCCAACACACCGAGGCGCTGTGGGGCGTGGGAGCCGCGCTGGTGGTGCTGGTTTGGAAGAGGTCACTGAGGCCGGTTCTGTTCCCGCTGGTACTGCTGGCGACAGTGCTGGTGGTTCATCTCATACACCGTCCCTATTGGCCCTATTACTACCTGCATTTTGCCGTGCCGATAGCGTGGTTGACGGGCTACGGCGTGGCGGAATTCTGCAAGGCGGCGTGGCAAGGAACAGCATTCGCGGCGGCTGAGCGAAGAGCCGGCAGCGTGGAGCCAGGAGCCGGGGCACAGGGGCAGGGAGCGGAGCGTGAAGGGCCGGAGTCTGGGAGCGAATGGCCAGATGCGAAGGGCCAGGCGCAAGGCGGTCGAGGCCGAGCCTGGAGCGGGCGGGATGGAGGCTGGAAGAGGTGGCGACGGCGCCTTGCCGGCTGGGCGGTCCTGCTGGCGGCGGCGGTGTTGGTCTCAGTGGTGGAGAGCTATGGCGGGCTGAGGCTGTATGACGAAATCCAAGAAATCCGGGCGCTGCCGCGGACCGAAGGCAATCCGATCATCACCGCGATGAGGAGGTATGCGAGCCGGACGCACTGGGTCTATACGAAGGCGACGATGTATCCGTTTGACGCCGGGCTGCCGGTGATTCCGGAGCTGGCGGTGCTGCCGCTCAAACGATATTGGTCGGGTCAGATTACCGAGCGCCGCATTCTGGCGATTCTCAAGGAGTATCGTCCGGAGCAGATCCTGCTCACGAGCTACGGCGCGACGGACCCCAAGATGCGCGAATTCGTAAAGGACGATTACGCGCCGGTTTGCCAGGACTCGGGCTACACGCTGTATATAGCGAAAGGGCTGGCGGGTGCCAGGCAAGCGGCCCGGAGACGCTATACGCAGCGTGAAAAATGACTGCGGGGAATTTGAACAGGAGGAAACAGAGGTAACAGAGTTCCTTCTCTCTCTGTTGACTCTGTTTGCTCCTGTTCATTCTGGGATTCAATTCAATCCGCAAAGAATTGTGTCGTCGTGTATAATCCAACTTCGCGAATTCGGGGACAAGCGCCCTGCTGTGTTGCAGGAGACGAGGTGCCGAGTCTCTGACCCCAACCTTTCGTGTGCCTTGCGCCCCGATCATGCCTCGCCTGCTCCACCTCAGCGGCGGCGTTCAAAACTGCCTGAATGCCATTCGTCCTCAACCCGGTCGGCACACAGGCGCAGGCCAGCAGACCGGTAGGCCCTGCGAAGCTCGCTAAACTCTCGCCTGAGAACGCCCGCCAGCACCAGCAACCCTCCCGGCGCCAACCGCCTCATTATCCTTTCCCGCTCTCGCAGGAGCAGGTCTGATGCTAAATTTGCGCACACAACCTCATACCTGGTTCGGGAATGCATGGGCAAGCGGGCCAAATCCCTCCGAAAAAACTGAATCGCCTCTGAGAGTTGATTTTCTCGGGCGTTAGCCTGAGCAATCGAGACAGCCTCGGCGTCGCAATCCAGCGCATGAACCGGCCTGTAGCCAAGCCGCGCGGCCGCAATGGCCAGAATTCCCGAGCCGCTTCCGATGTCCAGGAGGGACCGCTCTCCGAATGGGGTCTTGCGCCTGGCAATTTCCTCCAGGCAAAACCGGGTCGTCGGGTGTTGCCCCGTCCCGAAGCTCAAGCCCGGATCCAGCACGATAACCTGTTGTCCGCGTCTTGGAAGGCGCCGGCTCCAACTCGGCTTGATAAGCAGGGTGCGTCCAATCTCAATCGGTTTGAAATGTCGCTTCCAGGCCTCCGCCCAGTCCGCCGGCGCCAGCCGTCGCAACGCGACCCGCACGTTGCCCGGCTCCAAGCCGCACTTCCTTAGCTCCTTGGCGCCTTGGGAAAGCCGCTTCCTCCTGTCCGCACTCCAATCCGCCTTTCTTTCCAGATACACACTCAATGTTGTACGACGGCTGTCCAGGGGTGCGTAAGAAACCGGAATCTGGCCGAAGAGTCCCGACAAGAGTTCCGAGACCGCTTCCTCCGCTTCTGCGTGCGCCGTGACATTCAGGCGCCAGAGCACTCGTCGCGGACCTCTCACCATTCGGCCGCCGCGGTTTGCGCCGCCAACAACCCTGTAATCCCCCTCTTTCCCAGCGCCAGCATCTCCGCCAGTTGGGCCTCGCTAAACGTCGCCTCCTCGCCCGTCCCCTGCAGTTCGACCAATTCCCCGGTGGCGCTCATCACCAGGTTCAAATCGACCGTGGCCGCCGCATCTTCGGAATAGCACAAATCCAGCATCGCCTGCCCCGCAACAATTCCCACACTGACGGCGGCGACAGCGTGCAGCATCGGATCCACCGCCAAACGGCCCTCGGCCATCATTCGGCGGACAGCCAGCCTCAACGCCACACACGCTCCAGTGATCGACGCCGTCCGCGTCCCTCCATCGGCCTGCAAGACATCGCAATCCGCCCAAATCGTCCGGTTGCCGAGCTTTTCCAGGTCGATGGCCGCGCGCAAGGCTCGTCCGATGAGGCGCTGAATTTCTTGAGAGCGCCCGTCGAGCTTCCCGCGCGTGATGTCGCGCGCCTTTCTCTGAAGGGTCGAATAGGGGAGCATCGAGTATTCCGCCGTGACCCAGCCTCCGGTCACGCCCTGCTCCTTCATCCATCGCGGAACCGAATCCTCGACGCTCACCCCGCAAATCACCCGTGTGTTGCCCCATTCCACCAAAGTCGAACCCGTCGCATACGGTGCGATGTGATTCTGAAAGTGGATTGGGCGCAACTGCCCCGGCATCCGCCCGTCCGCGCGCGGAACCGCTACCCCGGCCATTAATGTCTCTTGGGTCATATATGCGTGCGCATCCTAAAACAGCTTCCCTCGCCGAGCAACCGCGAAGTCGCACTGCGAGACCGCCGTCGATGGGCGCATCCCGCCAGACCCGCCAGCGCCCGGAGGGGCGGAGACTGGCAACGGCCTCGGTGGCTCGTGCAATCCCAGTTCCATCTTTAGGGCCACCAGGGACAAATGAATGTCGTTCAGAAAGGCGAGGAGCGAACCGAGCAAACATACCGGGCAGAAGATGAACAACAGGCTGATCACCAGACCTGCACCGAGGTCCAGCAGTGGACTAAGGAACAACAGAATGACCAGGATTGAGGCCAACAGCACGCTGACAGCAGCCAAAGTAATGGAGAGCCGTATCAGCCGCGCACGGCGGTAAAGAATCTCCACTTGACCGGCCAATCGCTGGCGGTCCGGAACGGGCGCCTCCCGCATTTCCTTGATCAACTGCCGCGCACGGTCGGCCGCCCGGCCAAACCGGTTGCTCAGGGTCAAGAGCAGCAGACCAACTCCAGAAATGAGGATAACCGGGGCAACAGCGACCTGCAGAATCGGAATCAGTTTTGGAAGCAGTGTTGATGCCATAAACTATCAAGAGGGTACGCTGTCCCGGTCTGCGATCAATGCCAATCGGGCCGCAATGGTCGGCCATGAAACCGGAATTGAAGGCCGGGGCCGTCGCTACCTCGACATGACGCGCCTGGGCTAGTGGGCCGAGCGGCTGCTGAATCCATTCTGCTGGCTCATTCTCGTGATACAATAAACGAGGGCATTTTCCTGTATGCCTCCAAAGTGGACGAATGGCTGGACCTCCCGGCCCGACGGCACCAGAAGGGCCTTGTGCCGGTGTTTGCCGACAACCATGCCGATTACTGGAAGCGGAAAGGACCGGCACCAGTCTCCTGGCTCCATGGCGGCTATGTCAATGCCCCGGTGGAACCTCAGGACCAAATGAAGCGGCCCCAGCACAAGGCCCCGGATGTCCCGTAGTCGTTCCGGCCTGACCGCAGCCCGAGCGCACAACGGATTTCGCCCACCATGCCCAAGCCACGAGACCCTGGCCAGGCCTGGTCACGGTTCCTCTGGGAGCCTCCTGGGGAGAAGGCATACACCGAGCTTCTTTGCCACGACACGAAGCGGCACATCCAGGGAAGCGAGAGACGCGCCTCGGCGAAGCACAAGTTCCAAGTAAGCGGCATCGTAAACCGAGAGGCCATGCTGGCGGGCGAGGCCCAAGGTCTCCCTCCCGGCACGGTCGTTTGTAGCGGGATCCGTGGCGACGGGGAGCTTGAGAAAGAGTTCCGCAGCCTGGGCAACGCCCGCGGCGTCCAGCCGCTTTCTGCGCTCGGCCATCCAAAGCGAATTGCACACCTCAAGGCGCCAGTGCGCCGGCACCCAGACAGCTTCGACCCTGGGCAGGTGATGCTGAACGGCGACGGCCAAGTCCGAAGCCTCATCCGGGAGAAGCCAGCTCAAGGTGATCGAGGCATCAATCACCAAGGCGCTCATCGCCTGCGGCCTCCGTCGATGAGGTCACGGTAACAGACTTTCTCCAAGCCCTTGGGGTTAAGCGGGTGCTGGGCGCCAAACCGATCCATCTGGCGGAATAATTCTGCCAACTCGACACGGCTCGGCTTCTCAAAAGGCACAAGCTTCGCCACCGGTTTTTCGTGCCGCGTGATGGTGATCTCCGCGCCTTGGCTGACGCGCTCCAGGAGTTCGGAGAACTTGGTTTTGGCCTCGAAGGCCCCGACCGTCGTGGATGGATTCACAGGACATCTCTAATTCAACTAGTCTTAAACCAGTTTAGCATCTTCCCGCGGCCAGGCAAAGCCCTTTTTCAGCGGAACCAATGCATGGGCCACGGTCAGTGACAAAGTCGAAGCGCAGGTCTCTCCCGATGAAATCGGGACGGTGTCACCGGCTTCCCAGTCGGCAGGCCGCTGACATGGTCGCGGTCGGCGGTCTGGGAAGCCCGCGACACGGCAGACTTGGAAGTCTGCGCTACGCGGTGCGAACCTTGTCACTGGCCGTGGGGCGCGCACAAAGCTCCCCAAAAGTGCGCTTGCATTCAGCCAGGTTTTGGTTATGTTCGATGCCCCTTACCCGGAATCAGGGGAGGACGAGAAAAGTATGCCAACAGCAAACGACCTTCGCCGTGGGATGGCGATCAATTATAACGGCGACATCGCCGTGGTTTTGGACAGCCAGCACCGGACGCCCGGCAACCTCCGCGCGTTCGTGCAGGCCACCCTGCGCAGCATCCGCACCGGAAAATCTTCCGACGTGCGCTTCAGTTCGACCGAGCGCATTGATGTAGTGCCGATGAAGACACGCAAGATGGAATTTAGTTACAAGGACGGCGAGGATTACGTCTTTTCTGACCCCGAAACTTATGAGACCGTCACGCTCACACCCGAGTTGCTGGGAGACGCCAAGAGTTACCTGGTCGAGAACTCGCCCGTGACCGTTACCTTTGTCGAGGAAAAGGCGGTTTCGGTCGAATTGCCATCCAGTGTGGTGCTGACCGTCTCCAATGCGCCCGAAGGCATTCGCGGGGATTCCGCCAACAACGTTCAGAAACCGGTTGTTCTCGAAACCGGTATTACCGTCCAAGCCCCGCTCTTCATTAAGACCGGAGAGAAGATCAAGATCGACACGCGCACCGGCAAGTACATGGAGCGGGCCTGAAATTGAACGGTTGAATACACCGGCCAGGACCGGTATTTTGTCGGCATGGTTGGCACGGTTATAGCCCCGGCAGAAGCCAAAGCCATTCCACCGCTGGAAAACGGGGATCGGCTCAACGCGCACGAATTCCTGCGCCGCTACGAGGCCATGCCCGAACTCAAGAAGGCCGAACTAATCCAGGGAACCGTCTATATGCCCCCGCCCGTCCGCCTGACTGAACACGCCGAGCCGGATAACGCTATGCAGGGCTGGCTCTTCCACTACGCCGCCTATACTCCGGGCACAAAGGCCGGCGCCGGTGCCACCGCCCGCCTAGGACCAGACGATGTGCCGCAGCCCGACGCCCTGTTGCGTGTGTTGCCGGAATCCGGCGGGCGCTCGCGTGTCGATGCCAAAGGCTATCTCCAGGGCCCGCCGGAGTTGGTGGTGGAAATCGCCGCCAGCAGCGTTTCGATTGACGCTGGCGCCAAACGCCAGTCCTACCGCCGTGCCGGCGTCCTCGAGTATTTGCTCTGGCGCACCCAAGACGCCGCGGTGGATTGGTGGGTGCTGGAGGAGGATGAATACCGCCCGCTCGTCCCCCACGCCCAAGGCGTGATTCGCAGCCGTGTTTTTCCCGGTCTTTGGCTCAATGTGCCCGCGCTGCTGGCTGACGAAGGCCGCAGGCTGCTCGCCACCCTCGAACGGGGATTAAAGGACCCGGCGCACGCCGAATTCCTGGCGCGGTTGCGGGCCGGGTCTGGTTCTCAATGCTCCGGATAGAGCTCGGCGCCGACCTGGCGACTGGCTTCGATGGTTTCGCGATAAGGCGTGTCCGCCACATCAACGAATCCGATCTGGTGATTCTCTTATCTTCGTGCGCCCCGTTCCAATGGCGTCGGTATAGGGCGTCTGGCGCATGAGCCGTATGGCTTCATCGGACCAATTGCCGATGGTGTTGATGCCCCAACTGCGCAATCGCTTCTGGATGACTTCCGGATATACCTTCCGCCAATTGGGACCGTACTTGCGCCGCAGGTTGGCCCCGGAGAACGAGAAGCACCGCGGCGATTGGCCCGCGTAATGGCCCTTGATCGTTCGACCTCGGGTTAACCAAAACACCTGCCATTGCAATCATGGAACACAGAAGGCGAGCGCATCGGACAGGCGCCAGAGTTTGCCAGAGTTGTCTCTGCTGGACAGGGAACCTCCGGCCCGCTACCCTGCCCGCCAATGAGACATCAACTCGACTTCGAAAAGCCCATTGCCGAGCTTCAGGCCAAGCTCGATGAGCTCAAGAAGCATCCCGACACTCATTCGCTCGGCATCAGCTTTGAAGAAGAAGTCGCCACCATCGCCAGGAAGCTGGAGGAGACCAAGCGGCAGGTCTTTTCCAATCTCACCCCCTGGGACAAGATAAAGATTGCCCGCCATCCCAAAAGACCCTTCACCTTGGATTATATTCAATCAGCATTCACGGGGTTTAGCGAACTGCACGGAGACAGGCTCTTTGCCGAAGACCGCGCTATTGTCGGTGGGTTCGCCTGCCTTGGCCCTCACAAAGTCATCGTCATCGGAACTCAAAAAGGGCGTGACACCAAGGAGAATATCATGCGGAACTTCGGCTCCGCGCATCCTGAAGGCTACCGCAAGGCCTTGCGCCTGATGAAGTTGGCCGACAAATTCGGCTTGCCAATCATCACCCTGGTCGATACTGCGGGCGCCTATCCTGGCATCGGGGCTGAAGAGCGTCACATCGCCGAGGCTATCGCCGTGAACTTGCGCGAAATGACACTCCTGGAAGTGCCCGTCATCGCCGCGGTTATAGGCGAAGGCGGTTCGGGCGGCGCTTTGGGCATCGGTGTTGCCGACCGGGTCCTCATACTCGAAAACGCCTACTATTCAGTCATCAGCCCTGAAGGGTGCGCCGCTATCCTTTGGAAAGATCGGGCGGCCGCCCCCAAGGCCGCCGAGGCGCTCAAAATCACTGCCAGGCACCTGCTTGAGTTGGGCCTGGTCGATGAGGTAATCCCCGAACCGCTCGGCGGCGCCCATACGGATCAGGAGACGACGATACGGGCGCTTCAGCAATGTCTCCTCAAACACCTGGATGCCCTAGTGCGAATCCCTGTGGCCGAGCGTCTGCGACAGCGGTACGCAAAATTCCGCGCCTTCGGCCATTACCATGAGGAAGAGGCGGCACTGGCCGGAAACAAGTCCATCCAGCCCCAAGTCAAAACCTGAGCCGGCGAAGACAACCCGCCGGAGGCGCCATGGCGCTGCTTAAGTGCTCTACCCTTTCACATTTCAGCCCATTTTCAAAGAACGTCCCTGGGGCGGACGCAGCCTCGAACGGCTTTACCGAAAGCCGTTGCCTCCGGCTGCTCTCATCGGTGAATCCTGGGAAGTCGCCGACCGCCCCGGCGATGCCACCACCATCGCCAATGGCCCCCTGGCCGGACGGGACTTACGCTGGTTAATGGAACACCGCGCTTCGGAGTTGCTCGGCCGCGTTCGCGCTCAGAATGGCCGCTTTCCCCTGTTGATAAAGATCCTGGATGCTCGCCGCACCCTTTCGGTACAGGTCCATCCGCCCCCCTCGGAAGCCGCCCGCCTCGGAGGAGAACCCAAGACGGAGATGTGGTACGTAGCGGATGCGGCGCCAGGGGCCGAGCTCTACGCGGGTTTAAAAGCCGGGGTGACATCCGAAAGCTTCGCCGCCAAGATTCAGACCGGCCAGGTGGCCGAGTGCCTGCACCGCCTGCGCGTGGAACAAGGAGACGCCATCTTTTTGCCGAGCGGCCGGGTGCATGCCATTGGGGCGGGATTGGTCATCTTCGAGATCCAACAGAACTCCGACACGACCTACCGCGTTTTTGACTGGAACCGTTCCGGGCTGGATGGAAAGCCGCGGGCGCTGCACATTCCCGAATCCTTGGCATGCATTGATTTCCAGGATTTTGAGCCGGCGTTGATTAGCCGCGGATATTCTCCAAAGAATGGCCTCGAATTCAGGCCCTTGGCTCACAACCCTTTGTTCGGGGTGGAGATTCTCCGTGCCAGAACTCAGGCGCGCTTGCCGCTCGCCAAAGCCGGTCTGAAAATCCTCGGATTGGCGGCCGGCAGCGCTTGCGTCGCTGGGCATGATCATTCGGTGGAGTTGCGGAAGGGCGAGTTCTGCCTTGTTCCGGCGGAGGTCAGGCCCTCCGAAATGACTCTCGCTGCGGGTTCAGAGGTCTTGTTGATTCAACCGGGAGGATGACTTCCTGACTCCGGGCCATCGACACCATGGCAGCCGTTTCCAAACCCAATGCCACCCGCCAGCCGGCGCTAAGACCGCTTTTCCCATCTCATTGAGCATTAGGCATTGGGCAGGGTCCCTCAAATCCTGGTTGCCGTCCCGGGATGAAGCCTGCTACTCTACCCCTTGAGTTGCCAGCATAGTGAAGAGACCCATAAAGAAAGCGGACGAAATGGCCCGTCGTAGCTCGCCAGGCGCTGGAACAGGGGCGCGCCCAAGCTCCCCCCGCCGCGCGAACGCGCGTGCCAGGATAGAACGCGTGCTGCAGGAGAGCGAGGCCCGATACCGTTCATTGGTGACCGCTACGGCGCAAATCGTGTGGGTCACCGACACGGCAGGCCAAGTCGTCACCCAACTCCCCGCTTGGCAGGCGTTTACGGGACAGAGCTTTGAGGAATACCGGGCCAGAGGTTGGACGGCGGCTCTCCACCCCGAAGACCATCAGCGTGTTGAAGCCGCCTGGTTGCAGGCGGTAGCCACCCGCAGTCTTTACGAGATTGAATACCGGCTGCGCCGGGCCGACGGTTGTTACCGGCACGTGATTGCCCGTGGCGTGCCAGTGATGACGCCTGACAATGAGATCCAGGAATGGGTAGGAACATGCACCGATATTACCGAACGCAAGGAGGCGGACCGGCGCCGAGATTTCACCAACGCCCTGCTGGGACTCTTCGCCCACAAACCCTCCTCCAAAGAGTATCTGGACGCGGTGGTGGAGACGACCCGCAACTGGACCGGTTGCCGCGCCGTCGGCATCCGGCTGGTTAATGAGCATCAGCAGATTCCATACGAGAGCTGTGTCGGATTTGATCCGGAGTTTCTGCGGATCGAGAACTGCCTCTCAGTTGAGCGCGACAAATGCTGCTGTATCCGGGCCATTTCGCAATCCATGCAGACCTCGGACGCTCCCTTGCTGACCCCTGGCGGTTCGTTCCTCTGCGCGGACAGCCCTGGATTCCTCGATCAACTTTCGGCGAGCGACCGCGGAAATTACCAGGGCAACTGCGTGCGGTTTGGCTATGCATCGCTGGCGGTTGTCCCGATCCGGTTCCGGAACCAGATTTTGGGGGCGCTTCACCTGGCGGACCCCCGTCCGGGCTTCTTTACCGGGGCGATGGTCAAGCACCTCGAATCCATCGCCCCGCTCATTGGCGAGGCCGTACGACGCTTCCGCGCCGAGGCCGAAGTCAGCCGCTACCGCGACCAGCTTCAGGACCTGGTCAGCCAACGCACCGCCGAACTGGAACGGACCAACCAGCAGCTCCAACTCGAGATCGCTCAGCGCAAGGAGATGGAGGAGGCCTTGCGAGAGACCGCCAGAGAATTGCAGCGTTCCAACAACGACCTGGAGCAGTTCGCTTACGTCGCCTCGCATGACTTGCAGGAGCCGCTTCGGGCGGTGGCGGGTTATGTGCGGCTGCTGGAGCGCCGATTCCCGTCAAGCGTCGATGACAAAGCACGGGAGTACATCGCCGGGGCGGCGGACGGCGCCGCCCGAATGGAGACCTTGATCAAGGACCTGCTCGCCTTTTCCCGAGTCGGCACTCACGGCGCGGCGTTTATCCCGACAGACCTCAATCCCGTCCTCCAGCGCGCCCTCTCCAACCTTCAGCAGAGTATCAAGACGGCCAACGCCAAGCTGACACACGATTCGTTGCCAATCCTGCCGGTGGATGCGCCGCAAATCGTTCAGCTCTTTCAAAACCTGGTTAGCAACGCCCTGAAGTTCCGCAGTCAGCGCCCCCCGGCCATCCACGTCGGGGCGGTCCAGGAATCTCAGCGGTGGCGTTTCTTCGTCCGGGACAACGGCATCGGTATCGAGCCCCAATACTTCGACCGGATCTTTCAGATTTTCCAGCGGCTGCATACCCGCACTCGCTATCCGGGCACAGGCATCGGATTAGCCATTTGCAAAAAGATCGTCGAGCGCCATCACGGAGAGATCTGGGTAGAATCCCGCCTGGGCGAAGGCTCGGTTTTTCATTTCACAGTTCCTGTGCTCCAGGTAAAATCATAGGCGCAATGGACAAAACCCGAACCAGGCCAATTGAAATCCTGCTGGTGGAAGACAGTCCCAGCGACACCGAACTCACCATCGAGGCCCTCACCGAGGCCAGAGTTCGCAACCGCCTCAATGTCGTGGAGGATGGCGTTGAGGCGATGGCCTTTCTTCGCCGCCAGGGCCGCTACGCGGATAAACCGCGCCCGGACCTGATCATGTTGGACCTTAACCTGCCGCGAAAGGATGGCCGTGAAGTCCTGGCGGAACTCAAGGCCGACGAAGACCTCAAGGCCATCCCGGTCGTCGTACTGACCACCTCACACGCGGAGCAGGACGTGCTGCGGGCCTACCATCTCCACGCCAATTGCTACATCACCAAACCGGTCGATTTCGAACAGTTCCTAAGCGTCGTCCGCTCTATCGAATCATTCTGGCTCCTGGTTGTCACCCTGCCTCCCGTCGCCCAGGCTATTGGCTCCGCCCCCTCAGGAATCCCAAACTCGGTCTCCATCTCCCACTGACCACGACCCGAATCAATATCCTCTTGGTTGAAGATAGCCCCTCCGACGCGGCGCTTCTGCGAGAATCGCTGGCCGAGGCGGGCCCGGGTTCCTTTGAGTTTACTCACGTGGAGTGCTGGGCCGAGGCGGCGCGGTGCCTGGAGCGTAGCGCCTACGACGTCATGCTCCTGGACCTCAGCCTGCCTGACGTCAACGGGCGCAGCACCTTCGTCCAGGCGCGCTCCCGGGCGCCCAACCTGCCCATCGTCGTTTTGACCGGCGTCGAAGATGAAACAGTGGGTCTGGAGGCGGTGCGCCACGGAGTTCAAGATTATCTCATCAAGGGTCAGGCCTTCGGGCGCCAGACCGCGCGTGCCATTCGCTACGCCATTGAAAGGAAGCAAGCTGAGGTCGCTCTCAAATCCGCCGAGGAAAACCTCCAGCGCCAGCGCGACCAACTGGAGCTCCGCGTCAATGAGCGCACCGCCCAACTCTCTCGCGCCAATCGCGCTCTCCAGGAAGAAATCATCCAGCGCCAGCGCGCCGAGGAAGCCCACGGCCAGGTCCTCCGCCGCCTCGCGGAGGCCGAAGAAACCGAGCGCGGGCGCATCTCGCGCGAGCTTCATGACAGCCTGGGCCAGAATCTCACTGCCCTCAAACTGGGGCTTCAATCCGTTCGCCAGCAAGGCCCCTTCCCAAACCATATCCAGGAAACCTTCGAGAAATTCCAGACCCTCGCCGACAGCCTTATCCGTGATGTCCACCGTTTGGCCTGGGAGCTCCGCCCGTCGGTTCTCGATGATCTCGGCCTCGAACTTGCCTTGCGCCGTTACGCCCAGGAGTGGTCCAGGAATATCGGCGTGCCTATCGACCTCCATTCCCAGGGCTGGGAAGGCTCGCGCCTCTCCTTGGAGCTGGAAACCACCCTCTACCGCGTTGCCCAGGAGGCCTTGACCAATATTGCCAAGCATGCCTGCGCCCGCCGCGTCAGCCTGCTCCTCGAACGCCGCTCCGACTGTGTCTCGCTCATCGTAGAAGATGACGGCCACGGATTCGAACCCGAGACCAACCTCCCAATGGGTACGGTCGGCCACAAGCTCGGCCTGCTGGGAATGCGCGAACGCGTCAAACTCGTCGGCGGCAATCTCAAGATTGAATCCTCGCCGACCGCGGGCACCTCGATCTTTGTCCGGCTGCCCGCTCCTGAAGAACCGCTCATCTCCGCGCGCGAGAATGCCCCATGAAAAAGCTCCGCATACTCCTGGCTGATGATCATCAAATGGTGCGTGAGGGCTTGCGTCTGCTCATTGACGCCCACCCCAACATGCGAGTCGCCGGCCAGGCCGCCAGCGGCAAGGAGGTGGTGGCAATGGCCCGCGAACTCGAACCGGACGTGGTGGTCATGGACCTTTCCATGCCGGAGCTAAACGGCTTGCGCGCTACGCAACTGCTCAAGGCCCAGAATCCGGCGGCCAAGGTCGTGGTCCTAACCGCTCACGAGGATGAGAGCTATCTCAACGAACTCTGCAAGGCCGGCGCCTCCGGCTACGTCTTGAAACGTTCCGCCGGAGACGAACTTATCCAGGCCATTTCCACCGTGGCCAACGGCGGACTCTATTTTGAGCAGTCCCTTGCCAGCCGGGCTCTGGCCGGCCGCCTGGCCCCAAAGGCCGCCAACTCATCCGAAACGAGAACCGATCTCAGCGAGCGCGAAAGATCGGTGCTAACCCTCCTGGCCTGGGGCTACAGCAACAAGGAAATCGCCGCCGAACTCGCCATTAGCGTCAAGACCGTTGAAACCTACAAGGTCCGCGTGGGTGAAAAACTCGGATTGCGCAGCCGAACCGAGATGGTCCAATTCGCCCTGCGGAAGGGCTGGCTCAGCGACTCGCCCCCCTGCCCCCCAGTGACCCGCTAACGGCCTTGAGGAAAGCGTTGGTTCGACCCGCTCGTCGGGGACGGCTCAACTGGCCCGACTCCGCAAGAGCACGCTGTCCGGCACGGACCACCACGCTCCATCAGCAGTTGGAGCTGCGGTTCGCCGGGTTCATTGGACGGCGCGCCCGCATTTAGATAGGCGCCGAGGTCCGACAGGCGGCCCACGCGGCGGGCAAGGGCGGACAGGGAAATCCGGCGCAGAACGTCCACGGTGACGGGGCGTTTCGTGTCCGGGAAGACCAGGGAACGCAGGAACCTTTGGCAAACGTCCGAGTTCAGCAGTTCAGCGATCAGACAGGCCTCATCTTCCGAACGGCAGCCGACCGCGTAGCAGGTGTCGTCCACCATCACCGGCCGGCCCGCCAACGGGCCGACGGCAACGAAGCGGAACGTGTGATAAAGCCCAGAGATGGCCACCTTCCAGGGGGCGAAGGAGTAAGGCCCGATCCCGAAGACGCTGAACCGGGGGCGGCCCTGATAAATGGAACTTCTCCGCGAATCGAGCTTGTCCGCGTGCGCTTGGAGGTAAGCCCAGGTCCGAGGCGCTGCGTGCCGGATAAAACTGGTCTCCTGTCCGGTTGACGTCTGGGTGACCAGGACGGCCTTTCGCGGGACCGCGCGCCCATTGCCTAGATCTGAAGACTTGAGAAGCGGATAAGCAAATTCACCTTCCAGCTCAACTGCCTCACCCAAGCCGTTCACGTAACGGCCGTTTTGAATGGTGAACTCCATCACCTCGGCCGCGTCGTGCTTGAGGCCGGACCGCCACGTGTACGGTGAGCCGCCGTCCAAATCCCGCAAATTGCGATAAGTCGGCACGTCCGAAACGAGATGACCATCCATTAACCCGAATTCAGAATGCCTCTCGCCGAGACTCAAACCGTCAAAGACGGCGGCGGTCTTTTGGATACCCTCCCGTCCGCGAAGGAAAAGCAGACAGGCATCAACCGACGCGTCGAAGTGGCTGGCCGCATCGATCAGGAACAGGCTGGTTCGATCTCGGCCCCCATCTGTTTTCCAGAAATGCCGCAACACCTTCCTGGCGGTCATGGTCTTACATAGCATGGCGATCGCCCCCGAAGGGGGCAGGGCTTCAATAAGCCGAATGAGCATCCACTCAGCGATGTCGAAGTTGGACTTTCCGGTCTTCGCATCGAAACCGCGCAAGCCTTGGAAGTTGGTCTTTGCCGGAAGGTTCCTGCTACCGAGGCTGCCGAGCTCGGCATTGGTGACCCAGGGCGGGTTGCCCAGGACCAAAACCTTTTCGTCGCCAGCCGGACGAAGTATCCCGCGCCAGTCTCCCTGAAAAAAGTCCTGCTGTGTGATGGTGATGTTGTTGCCAGCCAAGCATGATCGGGCTGCCTCCACGTAAGCCGGATTGAGTTCGTAGCCTCGATAGGCGGGGGCGGTCCCCCACGTCTCTGTTGCCGCCTGGAGAAACGCACCAAGACCCGCCGTAGGTTCGATGATACGGGAAGGGGCGCCAAAAAGGGAGTCAACCAGCACGGTGACTTGTCGCGCCAAGTCCAACGGAGTCTGAAAATCCCCAAATTCCTTCTTCGCGCTCACAATCTCTCGATTCCTTGGACGGCGCCCGCCTGCTGTATCACGCGCCCGTACTGAAGCCGCCACTGCGGAGCGTTTGAGATGGTCAGGTAGCCGGTCTCCGGCGGGTTGTTGAGGACCTCCTCCGCCAGCGCCTGGGCTTGAATTTCGTCCAGGGGCAACATTCTCTCCACAAAGAAGGCGGCAACATCATCGGCATTGCCATGGTTTTCGATGATCTTGCGCAATCCTGTAGTGGTTTGAAAATCCGCCGTCCTCGATGAATCCACGAAAACCGTGTGCAGGATATTCAGTCGCCCGGTCCGGCGGGATTGCTCATCCGTCTTTTCGTACACGAACACGAGAAGATGGTAGCCCAAGCCGTAAACCTTTTGCCTGGCGAGCTTGAAGGGACACGAGGACTGGGGCTGTTTAATGCTGGTGGTTTTCAGGTCCACGCCAAGCTCTGGAAAATCGATGCCCTTTGCCGATGACCCCGAACACGTATGTGTATTTCTGGACAAGGTGTTGCTGGAATTTGTGTTCGAGATACGTCCCAATCGCCTTGCCGTCAGTAACCCCGAAGAGCACCGCTTCGTCATGGCGGGATTCCTCCGCCGCGAAGGCGGAGGCTTCGTTCTTGAGGATCTGAACCGTGAGGGTTAGCGGCATTGTCTTTCGGCTTGAAGCTGCGCCAGAGAGCTACCGGGGTCAAGGACAAACGCTCAAGACCGTAGCGGGGTCAGAACAGCTTATTTGTTATTCTCAGTCCTTCCGGCTTGACCCGGCTCTGCGGAGGGCTCAACCTGCCAGCCGAACATGGCTCGGAAACTCCGGATTCAGTATCCTGGCGCCATTTACCACGCGCTGAACCGAGGAGACCGCCGGGAAGCGATCTTTGTCGATGACAAGGA
>JAJYHY010000373.1 GCA_021784555.1 bacterium | reverse complement strand
ATTGCTGGTGCCGGCGGCGCTCTGCCCGCGGATTGGCGAGTGGGCAATAAGGCAGACCGGCGGACATGATTTCTTCCGGAGAGTCGTTGACGCGATGGGAAGGACAGGCTGAGCGCTCTGCGAGGCGTCATCCACAGACGCGCGCATCCAAGCAGAAACTGCCGGGTGGGAGGATGATGCTTTGTAAAGTGCGAGCGTCAGCGAACGATTGACTTGGGGTTTGGCGAGAGACATACTTTAGTCATGAGCGCGACAGACGTCGCCCGGGTCTTAACCAAACTCCAAAACTTGTCATCAGCCAGGACTGAAAAGGTCCTTTCCCTTATCGAGGACCTGGCGGAGCTCGAGGCGCTGGAGGATGCCCAGGACTTGAAGGAGGCTCGAGAGGCATTGGCCGAAATCCAGTTTGAGGCAGCAGCTACCATGCCCTACGAACAGTTCCGCCGCGAGTTGGAGCGCGGGCGCTAATGTATGGCGCGGAAACTGGCCGGCATGCGAAGCGGGCTCGACTGGGATGGGTTCCTGTGGCGGCCGCGTGGGCTATTTCCTCTTCGATAGAGGCTGGGCGCACCCTTTACAATGGCAGGCATGAGTACCGGGTTGCCGCGTGGAGGAAAGCGGCTTGCCGACTGTAATGCAGGGAGACCTCGACGCTTACGGAATAGCTCACGGCGGACCGCTCCGAGACAGTGCATGCCTCGGTATTGGACAGTTCTTGCCTTGGCAGAGTGCTCTTCTGCGGCTGTGGCCAACTCTCTCCGGAAACCGTGAGTGGCACCGCCTCCGCGGGCGGTGCCGTCAGAAACGGTATCCAAGCGAGCAGGAAAGGGTCGGAGTGAACAGACGGTAACGACCGTCCACTGACGGATCTATGTTACCTTCCACCTGCCGAAACGCCCCTGCAATTATCTGCGCGGCCACAGTCCAACTCCAGTGCCGTCCCCTGTGCCCGAATCCGACGCTCCCAACGTGCAGGTCCGTGTCGGGTACTAGCGGCGTGTAGTACTTGTCCGGGGTGGAGGCCTGGCTGAAGAAGTACCCCACACTGGCGAAGTACCCCTTCCCAAGCTGGCGCGTGACACCGGCTTCGTAAAAGAAACTGGATTCCCAGTTGAGTGGGAGTGTGCCGACCCCGTCGATGACAGCGTTCTTTACCTGGTCCCAATCGGTCCAGTCAATATCGACCTCGAAATTCCAGTTTGTCGTGGGCCGAAACGAGACGCCGCCGACGACTATTTGTGGGAAGTCAAGATGCGCTTGCGTGTGAAGCCCCGGCGGCAGGAGAGGCGAGTTGAACGAGGCGGCGCCGTCGTAGTCCATTGTCGTGGCGCTGAAGTACTTAGCTCCGAACGACCACATCGGATGGGGTTGCCACAGTACGCCAGCATTAAAGCCGTACGCCCAGTCGTGGCCCTTAAATCGCATTTGGAGGGGGGAGAAAAGCACGCCTTGGATCAACTCCACCTCCGAGTAGTTGAAGGTTGGCCCCGCTGCCACTGAGAGGGTAGGCAACGGCTTCCAGGCTATGACGGGGTTGATGGTCGAGTACAGGAGGTCGGCCTCGAGCCCGGCGTTCCTGAACGGGACGTCACCAGGCCACTCCATTCCCAGGCCGAATGGCGCATAGACACCGAGACCAAGCGAGATCGGCACTTTCTTCAGGCTCAAGACGTAGTCCACCTCGGGGACGGGCAGGATCTTCCGCACGTTCTTGAACCTCTGGCCGGATTGCGATTCGTAATCAGCGTCTATGTCCAGGTAGAAGAGCGAGCCGACCTGGAAGTTTTGACCCTGCAACTGGGTAATTCCAGCCGGGTTGTAATAGAGGGCGGCTGGATTGTCGGCCGTAGCTACGAAGGCGTTACCGCGCGCGATGGCCTCTGGATCCTGATTTGGGATCCGGGATCCAAGGCCGAAGGCAAGCAGGGGTGATGTGCCCAATAAGGCCGAGAGCAGCAGCCTCCGCATCGACTTGTGGTGGCTAGACAGTTTCTTCATTGCGTGATCTGTTGATTCATTGGATCGCCGTGTACCAGGGCCAGGCTAAGCCGGTGCTCGCCCCGCCGCGACGAGGCATACAGCAAATCACGCGCCAACCGCAGAGCGGCCGGGTGACCTCGCCTCGCTGTGGGTAGCTCCAAGTGTCCATCGCTCGCGCAACTCGCAAGTGCGCTGACGGGTCGTGCCCCCCCGCGGAGCACCGCCTCGTGTCGGTTGATCGGCTCTGTTGCAGCGCTCTGGGGAGTCAGTAACCTGCGAAAGGCAAAGAACGAACCACCTCGCACGGTGGATTGGAGTTAGCTCCCGCTCTCGTCCCACGGAGGAGTGGTTAGCCCGTTTCAAACCAGCCAGATGCGATTAGGTGTCTTCATCAAAGATCGTGTGCTCTTCGCTGAAGAACACGCAACAGTTGGGTAGGTCACAGAAGCGCGCCTCATCTCGGGTCAGGAGGGAATTCAGCCGTTGCCCCTCCGGGGTGCTTAGGACCTCCACGAGGTCTTCAGGTTTGTCCCACCAAATCTCAGTGAGACCGTCGTAGGGAGCCTTGGTTCCGCGGGGTTTCTGAGCGTGGAGGTTTAGATCGGAATCGATCGTGTGACTCTGGACATAGCGGCGGGCGCGCAGTTTTTTAGCAAAGCTGCGGACAAGAGGTCCATGTTCTTCCAACCAGTACCTGCGAAACTCTTCCGGCGACAAGCTAGGGTGTCGCCGCACGCAATAAACAAATTTTAGCATATTTCTCTACGACTCAGCACCGGGGGCAGACCGCCCGTGCATCCCATGCGCGGAGAATAGTGTGGCCTGGGGCTGCCTGTCGAGTCAGTTTTCTGAATTTTCGCGCAGACCCAAATAAATAATCGACTCCTGGTTCGGGGGTCGCGTAAGCTCCATCGCAGGTTAGGCACGGTTCCTGCATAGCCGTCATCTTGACAATGCAAAATGAACACACTGAGACCGGCGCGAGAGAGATTGCGGCCAATGCAGAGTGCTTGGTCAGCTTCAGGACCAACGCGTCCGTCGAGATTCAGGGGCCTCTGCTCCAGATATCTCCCTACCGGGCCACGTTCGAGATACACAACCCCGAGGTCGTGCTTAGGCTCTCGGAAGCATTTAAAGACTTCAGGATTGTGGGGCAAGGCCGCTCGGTCTACCGAGGCAAAGCTATTGTGAGCGGGTTGGTCAACGCCGGAGCGGCCCTGATCTGTGAGGTCTCTTTGAGCGACGGCCCCGGTCACCCGCATTCGCCATCGATTCCACCCGATTTGGGACAACTGACACCGTCCTTCCGGGCCTTTTTTGGTCAGTGGCAGGAATCCTGCCGGGTTCGAGCCGAATATAAGCTGGCGGTTGTCGATCTGCAACGCTTCCTGCAGGACTTTCGTCTTTGGCTGGATCATGTGGAATTGGGAGTCCTCAATGGCACGGCGGAGAGTCGCCCCGCCATGGAACGTGCGATGGTCCGAGATCTCATCGGCTGCGTGGGCCCGGTGCTGAAGGATCTCTTTGAGCGCCTTGAGCTGGCTGCTTCTGCCGTTCCAGCCGAATTGGAACCAGCGCATTTTCGCTTTTGTCGACGGCAGCTGCATCCGCTGTTACTTGCGTCGCCGTTCATGCGCCGGATTTACCTAAAGCCCCTTGGGTACGCTGGGGACTACGAGATGGTGAGCATGATTCTGCGTGACCCGTGCGAGGGCAGTTCGATCTTCGCCAAGATCCTGAATGTATTCATTTTGCGCCAAGCACCTGCTGAAGCCCATCGCAACCGGGTGGCCCGCCTCATCGACATCCTGGTCCTCGAAACGATGCGCCATGCACAACAAAACCTTCCATGCCGCGTTTTCAGTGTGGGGTGCGGCCCGGCGGCCGAGGTGCAGGAGTTCCTCGTCCGTCATGGCTTGTCTGACCGGGCAGAGTTCACCCTGCTCGATGCTGACGAGGAGACCATTGGGTACACTCGTGGCGTGCTCGCGGGCTTGCGGGCCAGGCATGGGCGCATGACGAGCGTCAGAGCCGTCAAGATGTCAGTGCAGCGGCTGCTCCGGCTCAACGGGAAGCTTGACCTGCCCTCAGACGAGTACGACCTCATTTATTCGGCTGGGCTGTTCGACTACCTCAGCGATGAGATCTGCAGGTGGCTCATCAGCCGGCTGTACAGGATGCTCGCGCCAGGCGGATTGCTGCTGGTGACCAACGTGGAGCCGACGAATCCAATTCGTCACGTGATGGAACATCTGTATGAATGGCACCTGATATACCGCAACGGTAAGCAGTTGGCCGCGCTCGCATCGTTTTTGCCCATGGAGGCACCGCGTGCAGTTAGCGCTGAGCTTACAGGGGGCAACGTGTTTCTCGAAATCCGAAAGCCGCTCGCGAAATGACAGATGCCTCATTCCAGAAGGGATTCGCAGACCAGAATAGGCGTGACCAGGTCGCGTTCTCCACGCTAGCGTCCGTTCTCTCCATGATCCTCATGCCGATGGGAGCGGTAATGGATCGCTACCAGTACCCAGAGCTGTCTCCGTTCTTCCTTCGGCTGCGGTTGGCCTCCTCGGCGATCGTGGGCTTGGCCTGGGTGTGGTTCCGCATTACAGGGGAAAAGCACTATAGGATGTTCGGCGTTGTCTGGTATCTTGCCCCCACTGTCTTTATCGCTTGGATGGTCGAGGCGGCGCCGGGCCCAATGTCGCCCTACTACGCGGGACTCAATCTAGTCCTCCTGGCTCTAGGGGTGCTCTCTTCCTGGACTTTCGTGCAGAACCTTGCATCGGCGCTTTTCGTCATCGCCATGTTTTTGGGAGCCTACTACCTTAAGCCGCCCCCACGAAGCGTCGCATCCCTATTCAACGACCTCTTCTTCCTCGTCTCAACCGCAGCCATTGTCGTTGGAGGTAGCTGTGCCTCTTACCGACAGCGCCTGCGCGCCTTTCGGCTACGATGGGAACTGGATACCAGCCGACAGAATCTGGAGGACAGCAACCAGAAACTGCTCGAGATGGATGAGCTCAAGAACCGGTTTTTTGCCAATATCAGCCACGAGTTGCGCACACCGCTGACCTTGCTGCTGGCCCCGCTGGAGGACTTGCTCCATCGATTTAGTCGCGCGTTGGACCAGGAGACGCGGGGGATGCTGGAAACGATGCATTGCAACGGCATGCGGCTGCTGAAACTCATCAACGACCTGCTTGAGTTGGTCCGGCTCGAATCGGGCCGGACGGAGGTCAAGCGAGAGCCGCTGGAGGTGGCGGAGTTTATCAGTGGCCTGGCCAGCGCGGCGCGGCAGGTGGCGGAGGAGAAGCGGCTAAAGCTGGAGACGGCGGTGGATCCGGCGTTGGGAACGCTCCTGGCCGACCGGGACAAGCTGGAGAAGATCGTGCTGAACCTGGTCTTCAACGCGCTGAAGTTTACTCCGGCGGGCGGGTTGGTCCGCGTTTCTGCCGAAAAACAGGGGACGGAGTTCGTCTTGAGCGTGGCGGACACCGGCATGGGTATCTCCGAAAAGAATTTGCCGCACGTTTTCGACCGGTTTTGGCAGGCGGACGGTTCCTCCAGGCGCAAGTACCAGGGAGCGGGAATCGGGCTGGCACTGGTGAAGGAACTGGCGGAGCTGCTGGGCGGGAAGGTCACAGTCAAGAGCGAGGAAAGAAAGGGCACGATTTTCCTGGTACGCCTGCCGTATCAAGAGGCGGCGTCGGTGCCCAAAGCGGAGTCCGGCGCCCAGGCGGAGGAGGCCGGTGGAGCCGAAGCTGACGGCGCCGGCGTTGAGTCCGAGGAATGGCTGGCAAACCTGTATCGACGGGCTGAGTTATTCCCGGCCATCACGTCTCCGCAAGACTCCGTGCCGCTGGCGGAGATGCCGCGCAACGGCACGCCGCCCAGGGTCCTGGTCGCCGATGACGAGCCGGACATGCGGCGCTTCCTCCGCTCGCAGTTGCGCGCTCGCTATCACGTCATCGAGGCCGCGGATGGGCAGCAGGCGGTCGAGAAGGCGAGCCAATTCCTGCCCGAGTTGGTCGTGCTGGACATGATGATGCCCGAGAAAGACGGCGTGCAGGCCTGCCGCGAGATTCGCCGGCACGCCCCGACGCGCAACACCCCCATCCTGATGCTCACGGCCCGCGCCGATGAGGAAACCAAGCTTCTGGCCCTCTCGGCCGGGGCAAGCGACTTTCTGGCCAAGCCGTTTTCGACGACCGAGCTCCACGTGCGCATCAAGAACCTGGTTGAATCCCATCGGTACCAAAGCCACCTCTCAAAGCAAAACCAGGTCCTGGAAAACACCATCGACCAACTCAAGGACACCGAGACCCAACTCGTCCAGTCCGAAAAGCTGGCCTCACTGGGCCGGATGAGCGCCGGGCTGATCCATGAGGTCAACAACCCCTTGAATTTCGCGACGACCGGCCTCTACGCGCTCCGCAACAAGGCCAAGCTCCTGTCCCCTGAACAGCGGGAGGAATACCTGGAAATCCTTGCTGACGTGGAGGATGGCGTCAAACGCGTCAAGAATATTGTCTCGGACTTGCGCCTGTTCACCCATCCGGAGATCGAAAGCCGGGACAACGTACCCGTGGCCGAGGCGCTGGGAGCCGCGTTGCGATTTCTCAGCAGCCAGTGGAAAGGCCTGGTGCGAATCGAACAGGAGCTGCCGGAGCGTCAAACCGTGTGGGCCAACCGCAACCTGCTGGTCCACGTGCTGGTAAACCTGCTGCAAAACTCGATTGACGCCTTGAAAAACAAACGATTTGATGTGGTGCCGCCGCTCGCCGCCGTGGGCCAGGACGGGCCTGGACACGCTGGAGCCGGCGGTCCCGAGTCCGCTGCGCCGGAGCAGCCCACCATCCGCATCGACGGGCGCCTGGAGGGCCAAAGGAGCCTCGTCATCGTGCGAGATAATGGCCCCGGTATCGAGTCGAAGAACCTGGACAAGATCTTTGACCCGTTCTTCACTACCAAAGACGTGGGCGAGGGCATGGGGCTTGGCCTGTCGATCTGTTACCGGATTGTGCATGACTGCCAGGGCCGCATCTCCGTCCGCACCGAACCGGGCCGGTTCTGTGAATTCACGCTGGACCTGCCGGCGGGGCAGGGGGGCGAGCAGGGGGGAACGGAGCGATGGAGTGATGGAGTGATGGAGTAATGGAGTAATGGAGTGGTGGAGTAATGGAGTGTCGGAGTGTCGGAGTGTCGGAGTGTCGGAGCGATGGAGCGATGGAGTGGTGAGATGACGGAACTTATGCATGAGAATCATGATCGCGGACGCGGGCGGGGCCGGCTTGGAAAGGGGCGAGCCAATGCGCCGCAGGTGGATTCTGCGGAGCGGTGGAGCGGTGGAGCGATGGAGTGGTGAGATGCCGGAACTTATGCATGAGAATCATGATCGCGGACGCGGGCGAAGCCGACTCGGAAAGAGGCGGGCTGAGGCCACGCATCTTGATCTCTCTGGCAGCCGTGCCACGCCCCCCGCACGTCTGGGATATTCCAGTCTTCCGCGGCCCAGCACCCCAACATACCAAGCCCGATCACTCCATCACTCCACCGCTCCATCACTCCATCACTCCGCCGCTCCTGATTGCGCCTGGGGACACAGCCAACCCGGAAAGAGGCGGACTGATGCCGCCCATTCCGAGTTCCGTGGCGGCCCCGCCATGCCCGCGGGACACCTCCGGTATTCCAGTCTTCCGCGGCCCAGCACCCCAACACACCAAGTCCGATCACTCCACCACTCCATCACTCCATCACCCCATCACCCCATCACTCCACCGCTCCTGATTGCGCCTGGGGACACAGCCAACCCGGAAAGAGGCGGACTGATGCCGCCCATTCCGAGTTCCGTGGCGGCCCCACCATGCCCGCGGGACGCCT